>JAOAPQ010000142.1 GCA_025462965.1 Bryobacterales bacterium | reverse complement strand
ATGGGGCAATCCTAATTTACCCGACAATGCGGAGCATGTTTTCCATGGATTCGTGAGCGGCCGCGAGCATGGTGCCATCGAACAGGTGAGTCTCCAGCCCGATCTGGTACGCGTAACCGTCCTTGTTCAGCGCCGCTACAATAGCCGCCCAGTCGAGCTTTTCGGGGGAGGCCTGCATGATGCCCTTGCCCTTGAACTGAGTGTTCAGCATTCTCTTCTTGGGCAGCACAGCGTATCCGTCGGGCCAGGGTATCTCTTTAAGAGGAAGCGCGTTCTGAGGGTCCCAGTTATAGCCGATCCACTTCGAAGGAAGCAGTGCCATTATGTCCGCCAACTCCTGTGATGTCCCAATGTTCTGGGACGCCTCGTTTTCAATCAGGAGATGAACCTTCTTCTTCTCGGCGATGGGGGTGAGCTCGTTCATCACTTCGGCGATACGCGAATACATGGTCTTGGGCTCGGCGACTCGGGAACCGGTGAAGACACGGATCTTGTCGCAACCCAGAATGGCGGCTGCATCGACCGCCTTCTCCACGTCCTCTTTGCGGCGCCCCCAGCGTTTCAGTTCGCTCGCAACGCGTTTCGCTTTCGCTTCCTCGGTCTCCGGCCTCCGTGGGGCGTAACCGCTCTCGGGCCAGGCGTACTTGAGCAGGCCCGTGTTGATGAATGAAACCTTCAGGCCGTTGGCCGCAAAGGAAGCCGCCGCAGCCTTGAGTTCGGCTTCGGGGAGGAACGCGTATTCCCCTACGCTCCGATTGCCTTTGGCGCTCGGGACGTTGCGAAGTTCCACCCAATGAAGACCATACTGCTTCGCAAAAGCGATGGCGTCTTCGGGTGAAGTGGCGATCTCGTCGGTGATCGCGCTGATCCTCGTCTTATCGATTCTGTTTTTAGCAAGCAATGCGGGCGCGAGGAGGGCCCCCGCCAGAAGTTCTCGTCTGGTCACCATTAGAATATAGCTTGTGCCAACTGAAAAAACCGGCGTCCTCATTCACGCGATCGCCGGGCTGGGTATTTTACATAGCCTGACGGGGATCATTGCAAAGCATCTGGGCGATATCGTTTCCATCGCAATTCTGGACCAGAACGATACCGATTCGCAGATTTATTTTGAGATCGTATCGCCGGGACTCGAGCCGATGTTGGCTGACCTGGCGGGCCTGCCCGTGGTGAAAAACGTGGAGGTGGTTAAGAGCCTCGACAAGATCTACGGCAAGCGGATCATCATTATGGGCGGCGGCGCGCAGGTGGGGCAGGTGGCGATCGGCGCCGTTTCGGAAGCGGACCGGCACAACATTCGCGGGGAGCATATTTCGGTCGATACGATTCCGCTCGTCGGCGAACAAACACTAGCGGACGCGGTGCGGGCCGTAGCCCGCTTGCCGCGCGCGAAGGCCCTGGTTTTAGCCGGGGCGCTGATGGGCGGTGATATCGAGAAGGCTGTTCGCGAAGTGAGGCAGAAAGGCCTGCTGGTGATCAGCCTGAACATGGCCGGAAGCGTGCCCGATGCCGCCGATCTTGTGGTCAGCGATCCGGTTCAGGCCGGAGTGATGGCGGTGATGGCCGTAGCCGACACCGCCCGGTTTACGGTGGAAAGATTGAAGAGGCGGGTGTTCTAACGGAGTTGCAGCGCGTATTCGCGCGGCGTTCCGGCACCGGAAGCGAAGACGCGCACAAAGTATTGCCCGCGTGACAGGTGCTTGCCGATCCGGACATGGATGTATCCGTCGCTCACCGTCGCGGATGGCTGCTGCCAAACGTCCTCCGCCTCCCCATTCACGAGCTGGACCCGATATGTGGATGCGGGCGTGAGATCGCGCGCGTCAAGATTGAGATCAAGCGGTCCCTTGGCCTCAATTGATGCTGTCTCGCCGCGGGTGGCTGTGAGGACAACGGCGGCGGGAATCCCGGAGCGGGTGAAATTTCGAAGGTTGAAAACCGCCACAATGGCGAGGAGTACCACCGCCGCCGCCCCGGCCCACGCCGGCGCGGGCATCTGGAACCATCCCCCGATCCGGGTTCGCCACCGACTCTCCACTTCCGCCTTTTGAGCGCTAGCGAGAGCGCTCTTCATGCTTCGGACGTACGTTTCTGTCAAGTCGAGGCGGTCCTGGCAGGACACGCAGACCAAAATATGTTCTTCAACCGCTTCGACCGCGGGCTCGTCCAGCTTGCCCATGGCGTATTGCTCCAGAACGACTTCTTCCGGATGACCTGCTGCAAACATGCTAAATCCCTCTTGGCCATTGAGTGCAGCGGCCGCGGGAAATTTCTCAAGAAACTTTGCGAAAAAGTTTTCGTTTGCCCAATTCTCCGAAACGGGCCTTCGCGCGGGACTTCAATAGACGGAACTGCGTCTCCGTCAATCTCATCTCCCGGCAGATCTGCTCCTGTGATTGTTCATGCAGGTAAAAGCGGGTCAGAATTTCGCGATCCCGGCGCGAGATTCCCTTCAGAACCGCGGCCGCGAGCTCTTCTTCCTGGCGCCCGATAACGAAAGTCTCGGGATCGAGACGCCGGTCGGGGATAGCGCCGCTGGTTTCAATGTCGACCTGCTGCCTGCGCGTCTGAACCGCCGTTTCGATGTGTCCCGCTATTTGCCGCCGGACGATCGTGCGCACGAACCCCATCAGCCGTTCGGGTTCTCGCAGGTCGCCCTTCCGGATCGCCTGCACAACGATGAGGAAGCAATCGTGCACACGGTCGTCGAGATCCTGCGGGCCGAGTTGCCGGCACAGGTAGAACCGGATACCCCGCGAGAAGACCCGGTACAACTCCTCCATGGCCGTTTCGTCATTGCGCTGAATGCGGTCCACCATTCCGGACCAATCGTAAACGAGGTTGTCCGGCTGTTCTGAGGACTGCGCCGTCGAGACCGATCTTTCCGATTCCATCGTCAATGTTGTCTTTCAATTTCCAGCCGAATGTCAATGCTCATTAGTTTCCCGTCAAGAAATAACTGGACCAGAACTTCGGCTGAGCATGCCAGTCGCCGGAACCCAAGGCCTCAAGTTGCGCCTGACGTAGGGCTTCGGCAGGCCGGGATGCCGGCGATTCTCGCAAATGGCGATAAAAAGAGGCCAGGAAAGCTCCATTGTCGTCGAGAGTCGCCCAGCGCGTAGCGAGGACGGTTCCGGATCCGGCGGCGATAAAAGCCCGCGTCAGGCCCATGAGCCCGGATGCAGTGCGCACCTCCGCCGATCCCGAACTACAACCGCTCAACACGACCAA
>JAOAPQ010000124.1 GCA_025462965.1 Bryobacterales bacterium | reverse complement strand
TCTGGCGGTGAATGAGCCAGTGCACGTCCGGAAGCTGAAACTCGTGGATAGCGTGCGGAACGGTGGAACCGAGATGCGGTTCATGCCCCGCCCCGCGCACGTGAAATTCGGCGGAAGCGCAAAAGGTGCGTAGCTCCAGATTCGCTTCGAGCTGCGAAGCGAAATCCAGCATCACCACTGCGTGGACCTCGCAGAGCTTCGAAAGCTGGCGCAGCGTTTCGTACATGAACACGCCGCCGCCATGCACGGGGGGACAGATGGGGTACGGCGAAACGAACAGCACGCGCGGTCTTTCCGGGATGGTCGCGGGTGCTAGAAACCGGTCATGGAAGTGGCCCCCGCGGGGCCGCAGGAAAGCGTCCGTATCGGATACGGCTGCAAGACTGCGCGCGCGCCAGCGCGACCCGATGGCCCCAGGCAACTGTAGAAACGCGCGCCAGAGCCCGCTCAAGGTGGCCCGCCCCGGTTCGTCGCCGAATGCGACGCTCAGCAACGCGCCCGCATAGGAGAAGAGAAAGTGGCTGGTGAGGAGGGACCATTCGTGGATATTCTTCCAGCAAAACAGAATGAAGTTCTTCTTCAAAACCCCCTGGATATGGCTGTCGCTGAAGCGTTTCCCGATGGTCCCACGATGCTCGTGGTAGACGACGCTTGCGGGCTGATAAAGTACTTTCCACCCGCGCTTCCAGGCCATAAAGCCCAGATCCGTGTCCTCCAGATAAAAAGGAGCAAGAAGCACGTCAAAACCGCCTAACTCGAGGAACTTACGCCGATCGAACGCGCAGGATCCGCCGCCGCCGTAGAAGCACGGGAACAGTCCGCGCACTTCTGCATCGTCTCGGTGTCCTACCCGCAGCGCGCCGTCCTGCCACCATCCCTCTGTGAGACCAGTTTCCTCCCGACGCTTGTCCGGGTTGCTCAGGAATATCTGGCAGGAGACAGCGAAGACGCGCTCGTCGGTGAAGCCTTCCAGAAGGGGCGCGAGGAAACCGGGTTCCACACGCATGTCGCTGTTCAGCAGAACGACGATATCGTTCTTTGCCGCCCGGAATCCTGCGTTTGAGCCGCCGCCAAACCCGAGGTTGCGTTCGAGCGCGAGCACTTTCACATTCGGGAAGCGCTCGCGCAGAAAGTCCGCGCTACCGTCCGTGGACCCATTGTCTACAACAATGAGTTCATTCCCCGGATTGCCCGCGAGCGCCGTCTCAACAGACGGGATGTACTTCGAGAGAAGGTCGCGTCCGTTCCAGTTTGGAATCACGACGGACGCGGCGCGTGTTTCCGGTTTCGTTTCCGGAATCAGTTTCCGCCGGCCAAACAGAACCCAGAACAAGTCCGCGGCGGCCATGGTGGCCGCGCTCAAGAACATCACTACCGGCGAGGCGACGAGCAGAGGCAGAGCGCGCAGCAGCCGTTTCCAGAATGCCGCCATTTAAAGCGGATCCACTATCTTCAATTTGGCGGCCAAACGAACCCACCGCGACCCCCGCAAGGCGTCGAAGCGCCGCTGCCATTGGGCTAACTCTCGGTCGAGCCCCTGCGCCCACGCGGTTCGCTCTTCCACCGTCTTCTCCACCGCATGCAAAAACTCCACGCACTCCGCCAGATCTCGCGAGGTGTCCGTCAGGCGGCGTTCCGTTTCGAGCGCCCATTCCGTCTTTGCTCGATTGATTTCTTCCAGTTCCGCCACCTTGCTTTGATACGCCCTTACCGTCTCCCTGAAGCTGGCGCTCTCCCGCTCGAACTCTTCCTGCCGGTCGAGCACTAGCCTTCCGAGGCGGTCCGCTTCCGCCTGCGCCTCGAGCGCCCACAGGTTCCGCTGCTCGATTTGGCTATTCAGGCCGCGAACAGTGCCAAGCAGTTGCTCAAATTCGCTATTTCGGATGTCGAGCTCGGATTTGCGCTGCTCCAGCCATTCCGTCTTCATACGGATTTCGCCGGCTAACAGTTCGATGTGCCGCTCGCGCTCGCGCAGCACATTAGCGACGGAGGGTACCCACACCAGCGGGCCGATTTCCGGCAGCGGCTCAGCCCCACAGACCGCGACGAAGAAATGCGCCTCTTCCGGAACGGCGCGGCTCTCCGGAACCGAAGCCTCCGCGCCGCCTCCACCCGCCAGCGGCGCGAAAATGACACCTTCGACGTGGTTCTGCGTGAATATTGCGACGTGAGGGAAGACGCGCTGCAGCTCTTCTTGGAACTCGACGTATTCGAACTCATGCACATGGAACGGGTTCGCACCCGAGCCGCCCCGCGATTCCGCATAGTACAGCTTATTCGGGGTGGAAACCACGAAGCGGCCCTCCGGCGCAAGCACCCGGCGCGCTTCCGCGAGGAAGCCGCGCCAATCCTCCAAGTGCTCGATCACTTCGAAGGCGGTAATCAGATCGTAGGGGCCGTCCGGCAATGCCGTGCACAGCCCTTGTTCGAACCGGAGATTCGCGGACCGATACTGGCCGCGCGCGTATTCCACCGCGTCAGCCGCCGCATCAATCCCCGTAACCTCCAAGGCCGTCTCCGCCAGTTCCGCCGCGCCATATCCCGATCCGCAGCCGGCATCGAGCACTCGCTTTCCCGGTGCAAAACGTTTCGCGAACCCGTAACGCGAAAGGTGCTCGTTCAACAGATTGACATCGACCAGGCCGGGCACGACGCGCTCGCCGGTGAATTCAGGCGACAGCGGGAACTCCCAGCCGGGCATTCACTTCCACCTTGCACGGCAGATGCAGATAGCCGTAGATCTGCCCCTCGCCGTGCGCCATCTGCAGTGTGACCGCGTTGTCGATCCAGTCGCACATCTGATAGCTGATCAGCGATCCGTCGGCGATAGCCGGTGAGAACGAAAACGATTCCGGATACAGCTCGGGCAGATCCACATGAAAATCCACCGTGAAGATGTCGCCGCGCTTCATCGATGGCAATTCATAATCCTCACGGCTCGTGTTCGTGGCGGAGAAATCGATACCCAGGTGGTTGCGCAGCGTAAAGCCCACAATCGGCATTGCGATGTATTCCTTGGCCCGCACGCTGATCCGCACCACGATCTTGCTGTTTGGCTGCAGCAGAACTATGGGGAGGCCTTGCGGGTCAGACACGGTGATACCAAGAATTTCCGCGCGCCCGTCGCCATAGCGATGGTCGATGTTCGGAATCGTCTCGACTATCTCGGCGGGGCCGTCGACCGCGCCGGCCCATTCGGGCGCGGGCCGGGAGTGCTTCAACGCCAGATAGGCGGTATCCTTTTCGACCATCGCCGCGAGGTATTTTTCCACCACGCGATCCGTGTCTCCAATATCCACCATGCGGCCCTGTTCGAGCCACATGACGCGATCCCCGATGGCCTTTACGTCGCCAGCCGCGTGCGAGACAAACAGGATGGTAACGCCGCGGGAGCGCAGCTCATGCACCTTGCGCATGCAGCGATGGCGAAAGTACAGGTCGCCCACCGCCAGCGCTTCATCGACCAGCAGCACTTCCGGGTCGACGTTGATCGCGACCGCGAAGGCGAGCCGCACCACCATGCCACTCGAATACGTCTTCACCGGCTGGCGGATGAAATCGCCGATTTCCGCGAACTCCTCGATCTCCTTGTAGCGCTGATCGATTTGTTTGGTCGACAGCCCCAGAATCGACCCGTTCAGATACACGTTGTCGCGTCCGCTGAATTCCGGATTGAAGCCCGCGCCCAATTCCAGTAACGCCGCGACACGCCCATTTACGTTGACGGTACCCGAGCTCGGGCGCAGGATGCCGGCAACCATCTGCAGCAGCGTGCTCTTACCCGAGCCGTTCTGGCCCACGATGCAGAATGTCTCGCCACGCTTGATCTCGAAGCTGATGTCTTTCAGTGCCCAGAAGTCCCGGTGAAATGACCTGCGCTGGAAAGTGGCGAGCTCCTTGAGCCGGTCGCCGGGGGACGCGTAAATGGAATAACTCTTCGAAACCCGGTCGAATTCAACAGCGTTCACAGACTTTCAGTGTATCGAACGCCATTGGAGCCTTATGATCTTTGAATGAGCGCGATCGATCTTTCCAGCTATGCGGGCCTGTGCGCCATGACGCTGTTGACTGTCAACATCCTGTTGGGCCTGCTGCTTTCGACCAAATACAACCCGGTGCTCCAGTGGCCGCGCCGGCGGATCAAGATCTTCGAGATCCATAACTGGACGGCGTATGTGGCGCTCGGGCTCGCGCTGCTGCATCCCGTGCTGCTGCTGGCATCGAGCACGGCGGGATTCAAGGTAGTGGACATCTTATACCCGCTCTCCTCGCCTGGCCAGCGGAACTACAACATCCTCGGAGCGCTCGCGCTCTACACGGTCGCGTTCGTCGTGGTGACATCGTACTTCCGGCCGCGCCTCGGAAGCCGCCTCTGGAAGAAGCTCCACTACGCTGCGTACGGCGCCGCCGCGATCTTCTTCACCCATGGGATTCTGACCGATCCGGAGCTGAAGAATAAGGCTATCGACCCGTTCGACGGCGAGAAGGTCTTTATCGAGCTTTGTGCGCTGCTGGTGATTGCGGGAACAGTGTGGCGGATACGGAAGCGCGCTTAAGCTTGCCCGTCACGCGCTGCCGCAGCCGGGCTTCGCGATGTCGGATTTCTGGTGAGTCGCATTCGGCCAGCGCGCTACGGGTCATCTCGAGCGCCATGGAGTAATTCCTCTCGCGATGCTCGTAGTACTTAGCGAGTTCCTCTAAGGCACGCACGCGGCAGGGATTCTTCGACGCAGCAAGATCCGTGAATGCCGCCAGCGCGGCGGGCTCGTCACCCAGCTTCTTGAGCAGCAGGCCCGTATCCAGCAGCGTGGGGAACAGCAGGTGGTCCGGCAAGCCGATATCCACCGCGCGGCGCATCAGCGCAAGGGCCTGATCGGAGCGGCCAACCTGCAGCAGCCAGCGCGCCAGGCCCAGCAGATCCGACCCATGCCGCACCGGCACGGTTTCCGGATTCCGATATGCTTCGGGAACAATCGCGGTAAGACAGGCGAGCGACACGATGTCCAGCACGTTGTGCTGAAACACCGGCAGCAATCGCGTGGCGCGCCGCGTTCGTACGTATTCGAAGAAGATGTACGGAATCAGCGACCCGGGCACGTCGCCCTCGCGCTCGAAGCCTAGAACCTGATGTTCCAGATGTGACAACCGGCAATTCTCCATGCGGCGTTTCCACAGGCGGCGCGCCCCGAACAGCAGATCCAGGTGTTCCAAGCGGCCGAACGGATGCCGCGCGCGGCACATGCGGAAGCGGGTCTCGAGCAGCGGCTGGTCGTAGGTCTTGCCGTTATATGTGATCAGCACATCGAAGCGCTGGAGATATTCCGAAACGGCGTGCAGCTGCGACGCTTCCTCGCCGTAATCGCGCATGAAGAACTGGCGCACGCGGAAGCCTTCTTCCTCGACGCTGCCGATGCCGACGAGAAACGCGTACGTGCCCGAGCCGCCCGCAAGGCCCGTGGTTTCGGTGTCAAGGAATGCCCAGCGCGTTGGATGGCTGCTCGGGATCGCGCCGTTCGTGAGAGGAGCGAGCAGGTCGTGAGGCAGGCCGAGCAGATCGGCGATATCAACACTGCCGTGGCGTGAGTGGCTCGCGTGCAGTTTCTCGGTTTCGAAGTGCGAGCCGTGCGGCGTTTCCACCACCTGGCCGGAGAGCAGTTCCTCAACGAACGCAACCGGCTTGGGCGCGGGAGCCGTTGACTGCCGGTATTTTCCGTCGATAGTAGCGATGCGCTGGCGAAGGGCTGCCAGTTGTTCCTGAATGTCCATCTTCGCCTGGTATTCGCCAATTGTAACGCTATAGTCGAGGAGTTGAAAACCTGGCTCTTCTTCGCGCTGCTGTTCGGGGGCGTTCTCGCGGCCAGGCTGGCGCACAGCGGCGTCCTTTGGGAGCCGGAGACTTTCCCGATGGCCGCGGCGAGCCAGATGCATTTCGGCAAGACGCTGTATCGCGACATCTGGTACGACAAGCCGCCGCTCGCGCCGATTTTCTATTACCTGATCGGCCCGCGCGCGGATTGGACGCTCCGTCTGGCAGGCGCGCTATATTGCCTGCTCGCCTGCTTCATCTCTTATCTGTTCGCGCGCGATCTATGGACTCGGCGCGAAGGGCTTTGGGCGGCGGGGTTGATGGCTTTCTTCCTGACATTCGACATCCCGGCTTCAGTGGTGCCGATCGGGCCGGATTTGCTGATGCTGGTTCCGCATCTGGCGGCGGTCTGGCTTGCCTGGCGCGGCCGAGCGCTGTGGAGCGGCGTGCTGGCCGGCATTGCTTTCCTCTGTAACGTCAAAGGGCTGTTCGTGCTCGCGGCTTGCGCAGTGTTCTGCTTCCCTGCTTTGGCCTTACTCTCGGCGGGGTTCGCGATCCCTTGCGTCATCGCCGCCGCCTGGCTTCCGTGGAACGACTACGTTGCTCAGGTCTGGATCTGGGGTTCTTTGTATGCCGGCAGCACGTTTCTGGTGAACCCGGTTTGGAATGGCCTTGTTCGGACGCTGAACTGGCTCGGGTTTCACGCCGCCCTGGTCGCGGGAGCAATCCATCGCGTGCCGTGGAAGTTCGTCGCGTGGCTCGGGATCTCATTCGCGGCGGTGGTGCTGGGCTGGCGATTCTTTCCGCGTTACTATCTGCAACTGCTGCCGCCGATGGTGATCGTGGCGAGCCGCATGAAGCGCCGGACTTTCGCCCTGCTGCTGCTGATTCCCTTGATTCGCTTCGGGCCGAGATATGTCCAGATCGCGATGGACAAGCCGTGGAGCGACGTCGCGATGGATCGCGACAGCCGCGAGGCGGCAACGCTGCTTCGGCGTTTCTCCAAGCCCGACGACACACTGTTCATTTGGGGTTACCGGCCGGAGCTCTGGGTTTACACGGGACTTCGCGACGCGACCCGCTTCCTCGATTCGCAGCCGCTGACGGGCGTACCGGCCGACCGGCATCTTACGCAATCGGAACCGGTGACGATAGACGGTCCGCGCGCGGCCCGCGAAGAGCTGGCGCGTTCGCGTCCTTCATTCGTGCTCGACGGGCTCAGCGCCTACAACCCGAAGCTCGCGATCGGAAGATATCCGGAGCTGCGCGATTGGTTTGCACAGTACAAACTGGTGGCTCGCACGGGTTCGACGCTCATCTATCAGCGGACGCTGCCCTAGTACAATCGGTTGTGCCTCGTATTCTTGTGACCGGCGGCGCCGGATACATCGGTTCTCATACCGTTCTGCAACTTACCGATCAGGGTTATGACGTGGTGGTCGTCGACGATCTTTCGCGAGGTTATAAAGACGCGGTGGATCCGAAGCTGCTGCGTGTTCTGGACATTCACGATACCGCGGGTCTTGTGCGCGTGTTCGAAGAGAAGCCGTGCGACGCCGTGATTCACTTCGCGGCTTTTATTGCCGTGGGCGAATCGATGAGGCTGCCGGAGATTTACTTCGCGAATAATGTCGCGGGCTCGCTCTCGCTGTTTACCGCGATGGTGAAGACCGGCGTGAAGCATGCTGTGTTCTCCTCCACCGCCGCCGTCTACGGAATGCCGAAGACGTCGCCGATCAGTGAGGACCTGCCGTACGCCCCAATCAATCCATATGGCGAGTCCAAGGCGATGACCGAGAGGATACTCAACTGGTTTGACCGCATCCATGAGTTGCGTAGCGTGTGCCTGCGCTACTTCAACGCCTCAGGCGCGGACCCTGATGGACGCGCCGGAGAGCGGCACGATCCGGAGACACATCTGATCCCGCTGCTGCTCCGGGCTGTGAAGACCGGCGAACCGGTGAACGTGTTCGGCGATGACTATCCCACGCCGGACGGCACATGCATCCGCGACTACATCCATGTTACGGATCTTGCCCAGGCACATATTCTGGCGGTGGAAGCGCTGTTGAAGGGAGCGCCTTCCAAGAAGTTCAATGTGGGCACGGGCAAGGGCTTCTCAGTGCGCGAGGTGATCCAATCGGTCGAGCGCGTCACCGGGCAGAAAGTTCCTTACGTCATCAGCCCGCGCCGCGAGGGCGACCCGCCCGAACTGGTCGCGGATTCTGGCCGTCTTCAAAAGACACTAGGCTGGTCGCCGCAGTTTCCCGATCTGGACCAAATCGTCGCTACGGCGTGGAACTTTGCCCTGAAATAGGGAGCGTTACTGCCTTTCCCAAACCAATGTACTGCTGCTGTCGCCATTCGGTGATTTCACGGTGACGTGTTCCGTCGCCGTCTTGCGGTCGCTCGAGAACGTGATGCGGATCTTCTGGTCGTAGCTGCCATCCTCCGACTTGCGCTCAGCCACCAACGCGTCGCCATCCCACCGGCTCATGGTGCTCGTTTTGTTGGGCGTGGCGTTCGCGTCCTCCGGATGAAACTTGCCGTCCATGAACCAATCGCCTGCGACGGTTTTAGGTCCGCCAAGACCATCGTCTATGGTTTGCACCGAATGAAAGCCATCACTGTTGCGCTCCACCTTCAGCGTCATGACCTGGGGTTTAGGCACCTTGCCGAACTTCGACTGACCGATGTTGCAAACCCAGGTTCCCGTCGGATCGGGCTTATCAGCCCCGGGAGACGCCCACGCGGCACAGCCCACGAAAGCAGCTAGAAGAATTATGGTTTTGCGCATAAGTCAACCTCGAGGTTGAAAGATGCACGCGGGGTTCCTAATCTTCGTCTCGCGAGAGGCGCGTGAGAACCGACTGATCTTCCAGCGTGGTGACGTCGCCCGTGACTGTATTACCGAGCACAATTTCACGGAGCAGACGGCGCATGATCTTTCCGCTGCGTGTTTTCGGAAGAGCATCGGTGAAGCGGATCTGTTCCGGCTTGGCGAAGCTGCCGATTTCCTTGCCGATCCATTTCTTCAGCTCGTCCCCGAGTTCGTCCTGGTTCCAGTTCCCCGATTTGAGGGTCACGAAGACGACCACGGCCTGGCCGGTAACCTCGTG
>JAOAPQ010000119.1 GCA_025462965.1 Bryobacterales bacterium | reverse complement strand
ACAGAAGGTAGAGCTGCGAGACCTGCCGCCCATTGAGCGGGAGTTGCGCAACTGCGCGCTCGCTGACGTTAACTCCCACGCGAGCGCTGCTCATGTCCAGGTGCGCCAGTGTGCCGCCTTCGACATTGACTGCTGTGACCACGCCGGACACTTGAAGAACCTAAATTCCGGGTAATCTCCTGCCCTACTTCGAGGGAGAGGCCCGTGTATTTCATATCGCTAAAGCCGGTGCGAGAGGTGCCCAGCGAATAAGTAGACGGCTCGAGCTGTGTAATTGTGTACTGGCCGTTCTCGTTCGAAAGGACCTTCCGCTCCTGGCCCCTTTTGCTCGTTAGTGGCGACGACGGAAAGGTTGGAGACGTGCGCTCCCGACGGGTCGGTTACGGTGCCCACGATCCGGCCCCCCGCCGTTTGTCCCCGTCCAGGGCGGCAGGAGCCACCCCTATCATAAATACCCTGATTGTTAGCATGTGCTCTGTCAACTTATCTGATTTGATTACGATAAGATGACATTCGCGTTTCGACTTTGCTATTAAAGCTGATCCAAGCTGTCCCAGTGCCACTGCCTATCTTTGTTGTGTGCGTTTATTTGAGTTCATCTTTGTCATCGCTCCGCGCGTCTCGCCGATACGGAACGACCCGCGGTGGGTAAACGTCGGCTTCGAGCAGCCATGCTTCACGATCGGGGAAGCAGGCCACCAGGCGGGCGTCGGATTTCGGGTCCATTTCCCGCGCCCAGATTACTTTGCTGCCATCGATATCGGCGTGGTTGTAGACCCACTCCTGATCGGGCGAATGATCGGGAGCGTAGCGCACGATGACCAGTTGTTTGCGCGGCCGGGCGGCGAGCCAGTCTTCGAGTGCCGCACGCGCGTCGCGGTGCGGCTCGTATCCGCGCTCCCAGTACGCGAGCGGAATGCCAAGCGTTTCCGCCTGCTGCTTCATTGCGCCGATCAGGATCAGACAAAACGGCACTACCAGCGCGAAGTAAATGGCGCGCCCTGGCGCGAACCGCTTCAGGCCGACATAGATGTGGCGTAGCCCCTGAGCGACGATCGCGAATATGACCGGCACGACCGGCCCGAGATGATACGGGTAGAGCACCATTTGCAGCAGATTCAGCCCGACGATCAGCCCGAGGAAGATGACCAGCGGGCGCGTCCGCCGGTCGCGGAAAATCCACGGAAGCAGAACGAGTGGAACGGTGAGCAGCGGACCGATGAAGAACGTCCAGTTGTCGAAAAACCGGATGTCGAGGTTTTCGACCAACGAATCCCAACGCTTGTAGATATCCCGGTGCTGGATCTCCCTGAGATACATGTCCTGCAGAACCTTGTGCCGGAGCGTCAGTTCCTTGGCGGGCAGGAAGCCGAGGTTCTCGGGCCAGCCATAGGCGTCGCGATTGACCTGATAGGCCAGCCGCGTCGGTTTTCCGGTAACGCGCCAGTTGTAATAGCCGGTGAACAGCGCGCCGCACAGGAGAACGGCCGCCGCCGGCGCGAGAGCGAATTTCAGCCGTGGGAGCCGCGGCAGGATCCAGACGAGCGCCGCCGCGCTCAGCACGGCGCCATCGAACGGCCGGCTGTTCATCAGGATCACCATGCCTGTCGCAAGCAGGCAGGCGTGAAACCAGCGCGGATGCGGACCGCGCAGCCGGGGAGCGGCCCCAATGAGCAGCGCGCCGCCCAGGGCCGGTACGGACCCCCCCATGTAGCTGTTCATCCAGAAACCGAAAATGCCGAACTTCAGGATGGCCACGATCGTTCCGAACAACGCCCAGGAGGGCGGCAGCCAGCCCTGCATCATCCAACACATGGCGGCGAACATGAAGCCCGACGCGACGAGAACGCCCGCCCAGGGTTCGTGGAACAGAACCTGCCCGACGGCCAGAAAGGCTCCCTGGGCCGGCGGATACATCGAGCTGTACGTGGGGCGCTGGATCACGTGGATGGATTCGAAGTGCTCCCACATCGGATGCGTGGGATTGGTGAGGCGCCCGTGAGCGAACGTATCGGCAAGCAGCAGATGGCTGAACTCGTCGTGAATGCTGGGATCGGGAACCGGCAACCACGGAAGCAGGGCGAGACGGAGGGCGATGGGCAGCGTTCCGCAGATCACGATGGAAAGGCGCTTGCGGCGGGCAATCGCTCGGAACGTGTTTCGAATGGCAAGGAATGGGCGCGCGGTTCCGAACGGCGCGATCGCGACCACGCACGCGGCTAGCCCGGTGATCACCCATTCGATCGCTACCGGGAGCGGCTGGAAGTAGCGCGTGGTTGCAAAAATAAGAAAGCGGATGAGTTCCGGGAACGTCATCTTTTACTTCAGGTCGCGTCGGCGGTAGAGATCGAACGCATCCGGTTCGAAGACGTCATCGTGCCAGAACAGGTTGCCTTCGAAGTGTCTCATGGCGACGTAGCCGCTCTTCTTCACCGCGTGGTTCCAGAGAATCTTCTCGGCCATGCCTGTGTGACCGACGATTACGTAATCGGGTTTGAGCTCGGCGAGGCGGTCGAGATCGGCAAGCGAATGGTTGCGGCGGGACCAATCCCAAAACGCCGGTCTGGCGCCGCCGTTCCAGTTTGCGAAGATATTCGCGGGAAAGTAAGGCTGTATGCCCGCGCATGCGTAACCGATCGCATAGAGTCTGTGATTCGGAATGCCGCTGGCCCGCAGGAACATCGCGGCATCGCGCGCTCCGGAGTAGGGGTTCTCCCAATCCCACGCGATGGAAGCCACTGTCCAGGGGATCTGGAAGGCGATCGCGAGCGTAAGCCCGACGATGGCGGGAATACCCGGACGGGTGTTGTTTGCGGCAATCCACAGGGCGAAAAGCCACGCAAGAAACAGTATGCCGAAGTGCCACACCTGGGCATAAATAACCGCGAAAACGGCGCACAGGGAGATGGCGGCCAGGGCAAAGAAGAGCAGTCCCCGGCCTCGCCAGAGGAACGGGAGCGAGAGCGCGATGGCGAGCAATGAGATGTACAGGCTGCCCGTGAACGCTTCGGTGAATGCCGCACCTGTGACCGTGACGAGATGCTCGAAAGAAAAGTTTCGATGGGCAATAAAGGTGACGTCGGGAGCAGGCCACGCGCTCCAGACGGCAAGGAGGATAGCCAGACAATAAGCGGCCGCGGCGATCAGGAGACGTTTGCGTTCGCTGGATTCGGTCTTGCGCCACGGGATAGAGAAATGGAAGGACAGCCAAATGCAGGCCGAGAGAACCAGTCCATGAACACTGACAAGCGCAAGCAGGCAGAGCAGCGCGGTAAGGGCTGCTATCCGGCGAACGCCGCCGGAGTACAGTATCGCGCAGCCGAAGAGCAGCACCGGTACAAGTGAATAGCTGCGTGCCACGACGGAATACTGGTAGCCGAGATAAAACGTGAACGGCAGAGCGAGCTTCAGAATCAGCGGAAGCGGCGAATGCCGAACTATCAGCCAGACCGCCGCCAGCCCGAGGAGACCGGCCGTGACGTTGAGAGCGGCGTATGGCAGTCCCAGGCGCGTGAGGATATGGAGCAGCGTTTGCCACAGCCCGGGAGTGCCCTCGTAATGGAGAAGCCGGAACCAGAGATCGCCCAAACCGGCGTCCCGTGCGAGAAGCCACGATTGCGCTTCATCGGGCCATGGTTCGTGATGGTAAAGGGCCGCGGCTACAGTTACCGCGTAGAGGGCCGCCGCGCAAAGTGCGAGTCTATGGCTTCGCGCCAGCTAAGACACCCATTTCAGTAGTCGAATCACACCCATGTTGGCGGCGCGCCGGTGGTCGGAAACGTTGCTGCGGGTTTCGATCTCACTTCTGTTCTCAGAGTAGTACTGATAAGCACGCCACAGCATCTGCTCGTTTGTGAGCGTGGGGCGCCAGCGGAGCCGGGCTTTGATTTTGGCAGTATCGAACAGGAAATCCTCGGCGATCATTTTATAGTGATACGGACCGAGCGGGGAAATGCGGAGGTGATAGGCCAGCTTCATCGCCGCAATCGTGGGCGCAAGCGGAAGAGCGCGGACGGAGGATTTGCTTTTCGCTTTGCTGACAACGTGGCGATATACGTCGGCCAGGGACTTCACGTCGTCCGAGCCGATGTTGAAGGTGTCCGAGTGCGGATAATCGAGCGCCAGGAGGCAGGCGTTCGCGAGATCGCCCGCATAGATAAATTGATAGCGGTTGCGGCCGCCGCCTACGGTCCATACGCGCCGGCCCTCGTCGATAAATTCGAAAAGGATCGCCAGCAGGCCCAGGCGGCCGAAGTCGATGATGGTGGGACAGCGGATGATCACGGCATTGAGGTCCGTGTATTCGCGGATCGCCTGTTCGGCCGCCAGTTTCGAACGGCCATAAATCTCGACCGGCTTCGGTTCGTCGTCCTCGCGCACGGGACGCCTCAGCGCTTCACCCCAGAGGCAGTTCGTGGAGGTGAAGACCATCTGCCGGACGCCGTGCTTCCGCATGCACTCGGCAACGTTGCGCGTTCCTTCCACATTGCTGGTCCAGAGATAATTGTCATCTTTGCAGCCGTGGGCCAGAATGGCGGCGCAATGCGCCACGCCGTCGATTCGCTCGGAGGCGAAGACGCGGTCGAGAGCCGCGCGGTCGCGTATATCGATCCGATGGCTTGCCATGTTCGCGTGTTTTTGGCCGTCGGGGCAAATATCCACGCTCACGCAGCGGTCGCCGCGATCAAGTATCTCCTGTCTCAGGACGCCGCCGAAAAATCCGGCGCCGCCGGTAACCAGAATTGTTTTCATATTACGAATGGTTTGTAGTTTTCGTCACTCGTGTTACTGATTCTGCAATGCTATTTCCGTAACCACGGCCCCGAGCTCCCGGCCATCATCAATGGATGGCGGCGCCGCCTTATCGAGAGTAAATATGACCGGCACCAGATTAGTGAGAAGCACGGAGGGTGGAACGTCCCTCAGATAGGTATAGTTACCAGCCGCTGAAAAGGTCTCCGGCTCCAACGTGTCATCGTCTACGTCCGCACTTAACGTCATGGGCCCGAGCTTCTGAAACTGACCTTCGGGTATAAAGATACGCAAACGAAGAACGGCGCCTCTCTTATCCGCACCCGGCGGCGGCTGCAGCGTAACAACGAACGTCTTCGCGGTCCAGCGCCACGAATTCGATTCAAGGCCGTAGAAACCCGCAATCAGCTGCCTGGCCGCGGCGGGATCAGCCACATTTACCTTAGTTAAGGCCTGTTTCCTTGCTGCATGGTGGCATCCGCCCAAAACGGCGCAAACCGTAACATACAGGACAAATCTAGGACAACTCAGGGTTGCTCCATGCGGCAAGCAAACACGAAGTATAAACTAAGTGAGACGGCAAGCAACAACCGATGAAAGATTCATTGTGACTAGACTCACAATAGCATTTTTCTCAGCGCCCTCAAAAGGGAGCCGGCGAGCCATTTCTTGACAGCAGTTCGCCCCGGGTTTAATATGGCGTTATGCGACATGTCGTTCAGCAACATGACGCCCCGCTCACCGAGCCAGTCTTCCTGATTCTGACGAGCCTGGCTGATCAACCTCGCCACGGGTATGCCCTTCTGCAAGACATTCAACAGATCAGTAACGGACGAGTGAGGCTAAGCACCGGCACGCTTTATGGAGCCCTCCGCAGATTGCTTGAAGATCGCTGGATCGAGCGTTTCGAGCAGGACGATACGTCCCGGGAGAAACAAGCTTACAGGCTGACCCCGGAAGGCCGCAAACAACTCCATGTGGAGTTGGCCCGAATGAGACAACTGACCCGGGCGGCGGCCGCGCGCCTCAGAACGAGAGAGGCATGACATGAAATTGAAGCGAGCCTATCGAACTCTGCTTCGGCTGTATCCGGAAGATTACAAAGCAATGTTCGCCGCGGAGATGTGGAATACCTTCGAGAAAGCGGCTGAAGAACGCCGCCGCGAGGAAGGGCTGGCGTTGGTGCGTTTCGCCTTTGCCGAACTGATCGGCCTGATGACCGGCGCCGCAGCCGAGTGGATTGCGAAATTGACGACCGACAGTTCAGTCAGGGGCCGCCGTCCACCCGATGTGCGGATGATGCGCCCTCCCGGTGTCCCTCAGCAGCTATGGTTCGCGGGAGCATGCATGAGCCTTGGTCAAGGATCCGGTCCGGACGAAGTGGCCGAGGCGGAAAACCGGATTGAGACGCTCATCGCCCGCATGGTGCACGCTATCGCGAACCATGATTTCCCAGGGGCGCGCTCCTATTCCTACCAGGAGCGCGAAGCACGTGAGGACCTTCGGCGGCTTCGACAAAAACACAACCTCGACGAATGACCAACCCGGTGCGCTATCGCGCCGTGTACAGTCCCATCCGCCGCTTCACCAGCTCCACCGTGTCGTTCGCGATCGGCGTCACGCGCGCCGCGCCCTCGCGCAGGACGCCTTCCAGATAACCAGGGTCGGCCGTGATCTCGCGATACCGCTGCTGCAAAGGCTCCAGATGCATAATCACCATCTCCGCCACCTGCTTCTTCAAATCGCCATAGCGCATGCCGGTGAACTTCTCGCGCATCGCGGCATCGGCCGTTCCGGAGAAGGCCTGGTAGATGCCGAGCAGATTCTCCACTCCCGGACCCATGGTCGCGAAATCAACGGCGGGATTTGAATCCGTCGTCGCGCGGTTGAATGTCTTGCGGATCTTCTCCGGCGTGTCGAGCAGCGCAATCGCATGTCCCGCGCCCGCTGAGGATTTGCTCATCTTCGCCGTGGGATCGTCCAGCCCCATCACGCGCGCGCCGAAGCCCGGCAGCTTCGTTTCCGGCACCACGAACGTCTCGCCATACAGCGAATTGAAGCGCTGCGCGATATCGCGGGTCAACTCCAGATGCTGCGATTGGTCGTCCCCCACCGGTACGATCGCCGCGTGATAGAGCAGGATGTCCGCGGCCATCAGCACCGGGTATTGGAACAGCCCGTCGCCCACTGTTTCCTGCGCGGCCGATTTCGCTTTGAACTGCGTCATCCGCTGAAGCCAGCCCATGGGCGTAACACACGTCAGCATCCACGCGAGTTCGGAATGCGCCGGAACGGACGATTGCACGATGATGCTCGAATGCTTCGGATCGATGCCGGCCGCGAGGAACAACGCGGCGATCTCCAGGATCTTCGCGCGCAGCTCTTCCGGCTTTTGATACACCGTGACCGCGTGCAGATCCACAATGCAAAAGATGCTTTCGTAAGAGTGCTGAATTTTTACCCAATTGCTCAGCGCGCCAAGGTAATTGCCGATGTGGAGATTTCCGGTGGGTTGGACGCCGGAGAAGACACGTGCTTTCATGAGTGAGTATCCATGGTAACAACCGCTCTCCATATCGAAAAGCTTGTTTACGGGGGCGAAGGCCTCAGCCGGGACGGCGGACAGGTGGTATTGACGCCCTTCGTGCTGCCCGGCGAAGAAGTCCGCATCGAGACCGGTGAGGCGCGTTCCGGCGTTCTGCGCGGAAGGGCCGTGGAGATTCTGACGCCGTCGGAGGCACGCATCGAGCCCAGGTGCCCGTACTTCGGGCGGTGCGGCGGATGCCAGTACCAGCACGCGACGTACGAAGCGCAACTGGAAGCCAAGCGCGCGATTCTCACGGAAACGCTGCGCCGTGTCGGCAAGATCGAAGCGCCCGCCGAAATCGCGACCGTCGCGGCCGAGCCCTGGGAATATCGCAATCGCGCGCAGTTTCACATCGAGGACCGGAAGCTCGGCTATCGTGAACGCGGTTCGCACAAGCTTTGCGCCATCGAACAATGCCCTATCAGCTCGCCCAAGATCAATGAGTGCATCACGATCCTGAACGGTATGCTGCGCGATGCGCGATGGCCGAAGTTCATCCGCTCGATCGAAGTGTTCACCGACGAAGGGCAGGTGCAGTTGAACGTACTCGAAAGCGACCAGCCGGTCGCGGTACGGTTCTTCGAGTGGGCGGCGGAGCGCATCCCGGGGCTGGTCGCCAGTTCGCTCGATTACGCCGGGTACAGAGTGAGCCACAACTCGTTTTTCCAGGTGAACCGCTTTCTGATCGAGCAGATGGTGGAGACGGCGCTGCAGGGCGGGGAAGGCGCGCGGGCGCTCGATTTGTACGCGGGCGTGGGCCTGTTCTCGCTGCCGCTCGCGCGGAAGTTCGAGTCCGTGACGGCGGTGGAATCTGGCACGGGGGCCGTGCGCGATCTTCAGTTCAATGCCGAGCGCGCGGGCGTGAAGATTGAGGCATACGCGCAAACGGTGGACGAGTATCTGGAATCGCGCGGAGAGGCGCCCGATTTCGTGTTAGCCGATCCGCCGCGCACCGGCCTGGGAAAGCACGTGGTGAGGAAACTGATCGAATGGCAACCGCGCGCCATCACGATTGTTTCATGCGATCCGGCGACGCTGGCGCGTGACATGGCGGCCCTCGAGGGAGGCGGCTATCGGGTGGAACGCATGACCTTGATCGATCTCTTCCCGCAGACTT
>JAOAPQ010000106.1 GCA_025462965.1 Bryobacterales bacterium | reverse complement strand
ATGACTACCTGTTCCTGCTAGCGCGCTCGCTTTCGCCTGGCGCCGTGTTGCAGGCGGGCGAGTACAAATTCAGCAAGCCGGCTTCGGCGTTCCAGGTGTTTAGCCGCATTGCCCACGGCGACATCTTTTATATGGAAGTGACCGTGCCGGAGGGGCAGAACATGTTCGACATCGCGGCACACGTGAAAGCGCTCGGGACCATTTCTGAGAAGCAGTTTCTCGCGGCCGCGCGCGATGCGTCGAGTATTCGCGACCTGGATCCGGAAGCGCCGTCGCTCGAAGGGTATTTGTGGCCGGATACGTACCGTGTGGTCCGCACGACCACGGCGCAGCAGCTTTGCGCGGCGATGACGCACAAGTTTCGCGCGACGTGGAAAACCTTGGGCACCAACGCGGACATACACAAGACGGTGACGCTGGCCTCGCTGGTGGAACGCGAGGCGCGGGTTCCGGCCGACCGGCCGCTGGTGGCCTCGGTATTTCATAACCGCCTGCTTGCGGGGATTAAGCTGGATTGCGATCCGACGACGGTCTACGCGGCGCTGATCGAGGGGCGCTATCGAGGGAAGATTTACCGGTCTGACCTGGACAACGCGAGCGAGTGGAATACCTATCAGCACGCGGGTCTGCCGCCGGGGCCGATAGCGAATCCCGGGCTGGACGCATTGAAAGCGGCGCTGCATCCCGCCGATTCGGCGTACCTGTATTTTGTGGCAAAGCCGGATGGCTCCGGGGCGCACACCTTTTCGGAAACCCTGGCGCAGCATGAGGCCGCGACCGCGGCATACCGGCGCGGGCATATGGCGAACAGGTAAGATGACGGGCGTCCAGATCTTCGGTGTCAAGAACTCGCAGGCGACCCGCGCGGCTGAGCGGTTCTTCAAAGAGCGGCGTGTGGCAATTCATTTTGTCGATCTGAAGCAGAAGGCGCTGGCCCCCGGGGAGATCAAGAGATTCATCGAGCGTTTTGGCTGGGCCGGCCTGCTCGATACCGACGGCACCGCCTATATCGATGCAGGGCTGAAATACCTGAAAGTCTCCGATTCCGAGCTGCTGGGCAAGATCGAGCGCGAGCCGAGACTGCTCCGCCTCCCGCTGGTTCGCGGCGCAAACCGGCTCAGCGTCGGGCTCGATGAAGAGTCGTGGAAGGCGATGGCCGCCGCGCCCGCACGTTGATTACGGCTCCGCTTTCGCCGCCAGAAGCTGGTCCCCGGAGGTCTGCCAGAAAGCCCAAACAACAATCGCGAGCGCGAGAGCGGGGTACATGATTACCGCCCACTCGTACGGTTTCGACAGCGTCTGAGCGCCCGGGGTCTGGGTAAGCACGTTGACAAAGAAGATCGCAACCATCGTGGAGACCAGGCCAAGGCGCAGCAAGACGAAAATAAGCAGCGTGAAAATCACCAGAAAGAAAGCAAAATTCCAGGGTCCGCTGCCTTCCCAGACCTCGCCCTCCTGCAGGGAGAAAAGTGCGGCGGCAGCGACTGAGGCAGCCCAATCCTTGCGAAAGATTAGCCGGAAGCAGAAAATCACGAACACGACGACCAGCCCGAATTCGGCTGCCCTCATCGCAGTACTCAGCATGCTCGAGATCCAGTATCGTCCGCTTACTCCCACGCCTGCGTTCGCCGCGGAACCGATAGAGCCATGCCGGACGGAAAGCCATTGCGCTCCCAGGACGAAGGAGACGATGATGAGGCCCATCACCGCACCATACAGGACGTCGGCGGCGACCAGCGGGTCGCGCCATCGGCCGACGAGGACACGGCTCCAGGTCATGATGGCATGCGGCCAGCGCGCGCGCAGCACGGGCTCCAGCGCGATATAAAGCAGCCACACCAAGCCGGCGGAAGTAACCCAATCCACGGCATTCGTCGCGACGATTCGGGTCATGCCCATATCCGCGGCCCAGTGTGCGCGCAATATCCAACTGGCCGCTGTCAGGATCAAAAATGCAGTCGCGAGCCGGCCCGCGCCGCGCTGGTCGCCCCGTTTCGCGCGTAGATTGCGAACCGCCAGGAACGCGGAAAAAAGGAAGACCAGCACAGAAGTGACTTTTTCCAGGAGGTCCCGGACCGTTTGGCTAGGGGACCTGACGCGAGACTCGGACGTGCGCTCCGGTTTCGTCCATGGCCAGATCACCTGGACTTCCGTGATCCTTCCGCGCCATGCCGAAGCCTGCACGACGAGATCGAGAGCGAGTGCCTGCTGCCTGCCCTTCCATGCCCGCACGCGATCGAATGCGTAGAGCGGCGTGAATTTGGGCGCGGTATCCTGCCACTGCGAAAGGTCGAATCCGACCGCTCGGGAGAGCGCCGGGACGTCGATGTCGCGCGCGGCTGTCGATTTGTCCACTTGCGGCGGGACAGCCCAAAATCGCCGAAGCTCACCTTTGCTATTCACCGCGGCGGCAATCATCCCCGAGACGATCGGCGCCGGTCGCTCATCGTCGATCTCACCATCCGGCAACGCCACCAGTGGGAGGGGACTTTCCCTGTAGCTTTGTTCGAATGGAGGTTCTGCCTGGAACCGACGGCGTAGTTCATCCACGGTCTTGGCATGCTGCCGCGCGTTTATGATTGCGTCCCAGACCCAGGCGAAACCGTAGTTCCGGTCGGCGGGCGGCGTCGTGTAGCCGAAGCTGGCGGCGTGATCCCGGACCTTCGCGGCCAATGCATCCGCGGAGAGCTCCATCGGGACCAGGCTATGCAGTTCAACGCCGGTTCTCGCGAAAGGCACGCCGATGATGAGAGCCGCGAGACCCAGCACGATGGGAACGGATTTCCTGAGCGGCAGTCCCTCCGTCTTCCCGGATGCTGCCACCAGATCGGGAGACGGTGTTTCTCCTGCGGCCAAAGCCGCTGCCAGGGGGTCTCCACCCGGCAGCGCCGCGGCGATGGAAAGCGCAGTCGCGGGACGTTTCGCCGGGTCCGGATCGAGACAGCGGCGAATGGCCCGCTCGACGGCTGGATCGATTTCGGACGCGATTGAGGACATGCTGGTTATCTGGCCGCTCTCCTGCAGCTGAATCAGCGCGGCCATGGTGGCGGCTTCGTAGGCGCGCCTGCCCGTGAACAGCTCATACAACATCAGGCCGAGCGCGTAGATATCGCTCCGCGCGGTCACCTCTTCCCCGCGCAACTGCTCGGGAGCCATATAGGCCGGTGTTCCGTTGTGCGCTTCGGCTCCCTGTAACCGGTCGGCGAGCGCGGCCAGGCCAAAATCCATAACGACCACGTTGCCGCGCTTATCGAGCATGACGTTGGCCGGTTTCAGATCACGGTGCAGCACGCCCTTGTCATGCGCGGCAGCAACGCCGGCGCAGATTTTCCTGGCGATCTCCAGGGCCTTATCGGAGGGGAGACGGCCGATGCGCTGAAGCAGGGACGCCAGATCTTCGCCGTCCACATATTCCATGGATATGTACGGCATGCCGTCCGCCTGGCCGACATCGTAGACCCGGCAGACGTTCGGATGGGAGACCTGTCTGGCGATGCGGACTTCGTTGTGGAACAGTTCCAGCATTCGCTGGAAATTCGAGCCCGAATCGGAAAGAAACTTGAGGGCGACGGGTTGAGCGAGCGTCAGATCCGTGGCGCGGTAGACCTCGCCCATGCCGCCGCGCCCGAGCAGCGAAATGATGCGGTAGCGTCCCGCGAAAAGAGTGCCCGGGAGAAAACGGCCTTCATCGGGCGCTGAATTGACTGGGATGCTCTGGGGCAGGGCGGCGATCGCGATGGTGGCCGATTGGGAGCGATCGGAATCGTCCATGATACAAAGCATGACATGACTCGGCAGGCGAAGAAGGATCGCTTTCGCGAGCTCGTGAGGTCCCGGGCCTGGACGAGAGTGGGCCCCGAGGAGTGGGCCGCGATGCGAGAAGAGGCCTCTGATACTTCCGAAGCTTCCCTACGCAAGTGGCTGCGCGAATCCGGCATCCCTGTCGAGCAGCCGTTTGCCGGCGTCGAGGTTAAGACGCTTGATGAACTGGAGCATTCGCTGGCCGAAATGGCGCGCGTTTACCAGGAGAATCCGGAAACACGGAAGCTTTGCCGCGCGTCCGTGATTCGGGCGAAGGATCGCGCACGGTTCGCGGCGAAGAACGCGCGGGCGGCTCCGGGCAAGCGGGCGCTGAAAGAAGAGATGGTTCAGTGGATGCTGGTCTGGCTGGGAGATCCCACGATGTTTGGGAACTGGGTCACCTTGAGGAAGGCAGCGCTACCCGATTCTCCGTTAACCTGAGATGGTGGAAGAGGAAGTACTCGGCAAAGCTTACGATGGCCGGCTGATGCGTCGCCTGCTGCGCTACATGCAGCCGTACCGCTCCCGCATCGTTATTTCGCTGGTCTGCCTGCTCGCGTACTCCCTGCTGCAGGTGTGCGGTCCGCTTCTGACGAGGATCGCCGTGGACCGGTACTTGGCGCCTTCCGGACAGCCGACCCCGCTCGGAAGTTGGCTTTCGGCGGACCCCTTCACCGGTTTGGCCCAGATTTCGGCGCTCTATCTCGCGGTTCTGGCCGGGATCTTCGCAACGGAGTTCGGGCAGATGTACATGATGCAGTACGTGGGCCAGCTAGCGATGTTCGATCTCCGGAAAGAGTTGATGACCCACATGCAACGGCTGGACCTGGCGTTCTTCGACCGGAATCCGGTGGGACGGCTGGTAACCCGGCTGACGACGGATGTGGACGTTTTGAACGACCTGTTCGCCTCCGGGCTGGTCACGATTTTGGGTGATCTTTTGACGCTCAGCCTGATCGTGATCGCGATGGCGCGAATGAGCATAGGACTCACGCTGCTCATGCTGGCTGTGCTTCCGCTCGTTGTCCTGGCGACGGCCTTGTTCCGGCGCAGCGTTACCGCGAGCTACCGGAGAATCCGCGTGGCGATCGCGCGAATCAATGCGTACCTTCAGGAGCACATCACGGGTGTCGCCGTGCTGCAATTGTTCAACCGTGAGACGAAGAGCATCGCCGAGTTCGACCAGATCAATCGCCAGCATATGGACGCGTTCAAGGACGCAATCACAGCATACGGATGGTTCTACCCTTCGGTGGAGTTTCTGGCGTATCTCGCGCTCGCAATGATTCTTTCCTATGGCGGGTTTCGCGTGAAGCAGGGCGCGATTTCGCTGGGCGTGGTGGTGGCCTTCTTGCAGTATGGGTTGCGCTTTTTCCGGCCGATTCAGGATCTGAGCGAAAAATACAACATTTTGCAAGGGGCCATGGCGTCTTCGGAGCGCATTTTCAAGCTGCTGGATACGGGTGTTGAGATTTGCGGCTCCCCACAACAGGCCGCCAAAAGCGATGGTCTGTCCCAGGAGATCGTGTTTGACCATGTATGGTTTGCCTATAAGGACGAAGACTGGGTGCTGCGGGACGTGAGCTTTACCATTCGTCCAGGGGAAACGGTCGCGATCGTGGGGCACACCGGCGCCGGCAAGACGACCCTGACAAGTCTTCTGCTGCGCTTCTATGACGTGCAGCGCGGCGCGGTCCGGATTGGCGGAATCGATGTCAAACAGATGGACCCTTTGGAGTTGCGCCGGCAGTTTGGCGTCGTACTGCAGGATCCATATCTTTTCGCCGGCAGCGTGGCGGATAATATCCGGCTGGGGACGGATAGTGTGACGGACGCTGACATTCAAAACGCCGCGGAGCAGGTGAACCTGATGGATTTCATCCGCGCGCTGCCGGAAGGCTTCGACCAACCGATCCGGGAGCGGGGCAACTCGCTCTCCACGGGCCAGAAGCAGCTCATCAGCTTCGCGCGGGCGCTGGCGCACCAGCCGCGCTTTCTGATCCTGGATGAAGCGACGTCGAGCGTGGATACCGAAACTGAATTCCGGGTGCGTGAAGCATTGAGCCGTATGGTGGAGGGCCGCACGTCGATAGTAATTGCGCACCGGCTTTCCACCATTCAGCGCGCCGACCGCATACTGGTGATGCACAAGGCGCAACTGCGCGAAAGCGGCACTCATAGGGAACTCCTTTTAAACCGGGGAATTTATTGGAAGCTATACCAGTTGCAGTACAAGGACCAGGAAGACCGTGTTGCGGAGGCCGCTCATGACGAAGCTCTTGCTGGTTGAGGACGATCCCAGCGTCCGGACGACGATTCAAACCTTTCTGGAATTCGAAGGCTACGAAGTGGATGCGGTCTCCTCGACGCGCGAGGCGCTGGAGAAACTCGCCGGCAACGCTTACCCGATCATCATTTCGGACATCTACATCGACGATCGAACGGGTATCGACGTCCTGAACGCGGCACGGGCTCAGGATCCGGCTTGCAGCGTGATTCTGATGTCGGCGCGCGGCACCATCGAAACCGTAATGGCCGCGACACGCGGCGGCGCATTCGATTACATGGCCAAGCCGTTCGACCTGGAGAAGCTGCTCGAAACCGTAAAACGCGCCGAGAACTCGCGGAACGACCGTGAGAAGGAGATGGAAATCGAAGAACTGCCCGAGACGGAAATGATCGGCAGTTCGGCGGGCATGGTGGAGATTTACAAGACGGTCTCGCGCGTGGCTCCGACCGACATGACGGTGCTGATCGAGGGCGAGACCGGCACGGGCAAGGAACTGATCGCGCGCATGGTTCATCGTAATAGTGCGCGAGCGTCGCAGCCATTCGTGCCGGTGGATTGCGCCGGGATTCCGCCGACCCTGATTGAAAGCGAACTGTTCGGCGCGATGCGAGGAGCTTTCACCGGCGCGGACCGCGACCGCGTGGGCGTATTCGAATCCGCGAACCGGGGCACCGTGCTTCTGGACGAAATCGGAGAAGTAGATCTGAATTTTCAGATGAAGCTATTGCGCTTCATGCAGGAGCGCGAGATCCGGCCGGTAGGCGCGTCACGAGCGAAGCCGGTGGACGTTCGCGTGATCGCGGCGACCAATCGCGACCTGCAAAAGCTGGTAGACGACGGCAAGTTTCGTGGCGATCTTTGGTTCCGGTTGAACGTGGCGCGGATCGAGATTCCGCCGCTACGCGAACGGCGCGGGGACGTGCCGCTGCTGGCACTGTTCTATCTGAATCACTACAACGCGAAGTACGGGCAGAACGCGCGACTCATGGATTCCGGCGTGAAAGCGATGCAGGAGCAAACATGGCCGGGCAATGTACGGCAGTTGCAGCATCTGATCGAGCGGCTGACCATCCTGGCTCCGGGGGGACAGATCACGAGCGAATCGGTGCATGATTCGCTGGCCGCGATGGAACCGCGGGAGCATAGCGTGGAGACGCTTGCGGACGCCGAACAGGATCAGATTCGCCGGGTGTTGGCAGCCACGGGCGGTAATAAGAGCAGAGCGGCGCAGATATTAGGGATCGAACGAAAGACGCTTTATCGGAAGCTGGAACGGATGAAGGTGTGAGCTTGCGCCCTCAGGTGCGCTGCCACTACACCTTCGGTTGAATGTCTTCGGCCAGCTTCAGGTGCTCCTGCAGGATGGGAAGCGTTTTGCTCGCGAAGCCCTTTATGGCCTCGTCTTTACCCGTGTTCGCTTCCTTCTGGAACGCGGCCACATCCTTCTTGTGATCCGCGACCATATCTTTCATATAGGCTCTATCGAACGCCGGGCCGGAGAGAGCGGAGAGTTTGTCTACGGTCGCCTTATCCTTCGCGTTCATCGTGCTAGGAATCGGAATGTTCTCTTTGGCCGCGATTTCTTTCAGTTCATCATTGGCTTTCGAGTGATCGTCCACCATCTTTTGCCCGAACTGTTTGACGCGCTGATCGCTGGCCTTCTGCGTGGCAAGTTTACCTAACTCCACCTCGGCCATGCCGCCCGAAGCAGCTTCAGCCACGAAGTGAGCGTCAGGGCTCTTCTTTGCAGTTTTCATTTTAGAGTCGGAGCTGTCCTGTGCGACCAGGGCGCCCCCGGCGGCCGCCAGCCCCGAAGCAACAAGAATTACCAGGGTATTGTGGGAGATTCGCATGGTTTTGTGACCTCTACGTGTCGCCGCTGGAAGTGCATTTCGCGTGCCGGGAGGGGTGTTTCTGCCCGCTCCGAAGTGCGCCTGGATACGCGCCGCTCTTATTTCGGGGCGGCTACCCACATTGTGGTCAGCAGCCGGTTCGGCGGGATGCCGTTGCTTGCGATTGAGTTGACGACGAATACAACCGGCGTAATGTTGCCGGTGGAGGCAGTCGGTGCGACGTTGTCCGGAATCTTGACGTTCACCTGCCAGACGCCTACCAGGCCCGGCGCAAGCCCCGAGTACGTGATATTTGCATCCGGGACAAACCCGGAGGTACCGATGATGACATTCAAACCCTGCGATGCCGGTACAGGACCGGTTGCGGCGACACCATCCGGTGGAGCGTTGGG
>JAOAPQ010000776.1 GCA_025462965.1 Bryobacterales bacterium | reverse complement strand
AGCCGGCCTCGATGGCTGCTTCGAGCGGGTCCCCGTGGCCGGAGAGGCGTTCGGTGGCAAATGCCACCACCAGAATACTGTTCGCCGTGGCGACACCCATGCACATGATCGCGCCCATGAGAGCGGGTACGCTGAGTGTCGTGTTTGTGAGAAAGAGGAAAACGATGATGCCGGCTAAGGCAGCGGGAAGCGCCGTAATGATGATGAAGGGATCAAGCCAGGACTGAAAATTGACGACGATCAGGAAATAGACCAGAACAATCGCAAATCCGAGCCCCGCCAGCAAGCCCTCGTAAGATGTGCGCATGGTATCGAGCTGCCCGCGTATGCGGAAGAAACTGCCCCGAGGCAGCAGCTTTCGATTGTTATCCACGATGCGAGTGACGTCCCGCCCCACGGCCCCGAGATCGCGATCCTGGACGGAGCCATAGATATCCACTATCCTGCGGATGTTGTAGTGAGACAACACCTCCATCTCACTCCCACGACTAAGTGAGGCTACATTGGAGAGGATCTCCGGAGTAATCATGGACGGCGAAGTTATGGGTATGTTGCCGATATCCTGCAGAGACTGGACGCGGTATTGCGGCGTCTGAGAGATCACCTCGTATTGCACACCGTTTTGCCAGTTCAGGAAAAAGGTCGGAGCCGTTTGGAAACTGCCGCTCAAGGCGACGAGAAGGCTGTTTGTGACGTCCCGGGCAGTGTAGCCGCCCTGGGCTGCTCTGGTTCGATCCACATTCACGTTGAACCGGGGATAATCAAACTCCTGCTGGATGCGCAGGTCAGTCAGACCGGCGACATGACGAAGCTGGCTAAGTACGCGGTTGGCTACCTCGCGATTCGCCTGAACGTCCTGCCCCTCGATCTGGATATCCAGGGGAGCGGGAAGTCCAAAGTTGAGAATTTGAGTCGTCATATCTGCGGGTAAGAAGTAGAAGGTGGCGCCGGGGAATTCACGAGGCAGCGCGTTTCGCAGCATGCGGACGTACTCGGGCGTGGGACGGTGCTCTTCGTTGAGGGTGACGAGGATATCGGCGTCGGCCGCGCCTATAACTCCGGACGTGTTGTATATGTAATTGAGCTGGCTGTAAGGGAGGCCGATATTGTCGGTGATGTTATGCAGTTCCTGTTTGGGAATCTGGCGGCGGATCGAGCGCTCGACGAGATCGCAAAACATCGCGGCGTCTTCGATCCGCGTTCCCGTCTTAGCGCGAAAGTGAAGGATGAACTGACCGCTGTCCGTGCTCGGGAAGAAGTCCTGACCAAGCCATGGAATGAGAGCGGCGGCCGCAAAACAAACCAGAAGGAAAACGGGAACAAAAAGGAATCTCTTCCCGACTAACGCTGTCAACAACCGTTTGTATGCGAGGCGAAAGCGTTCAAAGCCGCGGTCGAACGCCTTCTGTGCCCGGGTGAAGGGGTTGCGCGAGCGACCGGCATTTTCTTCCGGGGGTTTGAGCAGGTACATCGCCAGGGTCGGAACCAAGGTTCGCGACAGGATGTACGACGCGATCATGGCGAACATGACGGCTTCCGCGAGCGGCTGAAAGAGATAATGCGCCACTCCCTGCAAAGAGAACATGGGAAGAAACACGATGCATATGCAAAGAGTGGAAACAAGCGCGGGTACCGCGATTTGCGCCGCACCTTGCAAAATACCCTCGTGCAGCGGCTGACCTTCCTCCAGGTGACGGGCGATATTTTCAATGGTCACCGTCGCGTCATCTACCAGGATGCCGACGGCGAGAGCCAGGCCGCCGAGCGTCATCATGTTGATGGTTTCATGCAACAAGCTCAGGGTAATCACCGAACTCAGGATGGCCAGGGGGATGGAAACCGCTATGATCACGGTGCTGCGCCAGCTTCCGAGGAAAACCAGGATCATCACCGCCGTGAGGGTCGCGGCAATAACAGCTTCCCGGACGACGCCGCTGATGGCGGCGCGGACAAAGACGGACTGGTCCGCTAACGGTTGAATCCTCAGTTGCGGAGGGAGCGTCTGCTGCACGCGCGGAAGCAGGTCGCGAATGCCCTGGACAACACTCAGCGTAGACGCGTCGCCGGCTTTGATGACACTGACCAAAACGCCGCGATGGCCATCCTGGCGAACAATGTTGGTCTGTGGGATGAAACCCTCGCTTACGTGCGAGACATCTCTGAGATAGATAGTCGAGTTGCCGACAACTTTGACCGGCAGATAGTTCAGTTCCTCAACGCGTCGCGGAGCGGAGTTCGTGGCGATGTCGTACTCGAATTGATCGATCTTTGCAGTTCCGGAGGGCGCGATGACATTTTGGTTGTAGACCGCGTTCACTACGTCCTGTGGAGAGAGCCCCTTGGATTGAAGCAGTCCTGAATCCAGGTTGACCATGATCTCCCGTTGCTTTCCGCCGTAAGGATAAGGCACGGCCGCACCGGGAACCGTCACGAGTTGCGGCCTCAGGAAGTTCAATGCCAGATCATTCAGGTCTGCCTCGCTCATTCCGGGGCCTGACAGGGAGAGTTGGAGAACGGGCACACTGGAAGCGGTGTAGTTAACAATCTCCGGCGGCAGCGTGCCCGGCGGCAACTGGCGCAATATGGTCTGCGAGGCGGCGGTGACCTGCGCGTTGGCGCGATCGACGCTCGCCCCGTGCTGCAGGAAGATTTTAACGACCACTGTTCCATTTACCGTCGTTGATTCGATGTGCTGGATGTTGTCGACCAGTGTCGTCAGTACTTTTTCATAAACGGTCGTAAGCCGCCCTTCCAACTCTTCGGCATTCATACCCGTGAAGACCCAGGAGACGGCCACAACCGGTATGTCGATGTTCGGAAAGATGTCGGTTGGGGTCTGAAGAATAACGACCGGACTGAGAAGAAGAATCAGCAGGGCAAGGACGATGAAGGTATAGGGGCGTTCGAGGGCGACCTTGACTATCCACATTTCGTCTTCGCCTTAGCGCCCGAACCTACCGGCGCCGCGCGGATGAAAACGACCGATTCCTTCCGACACCGAAAGAAGCATTTGCGGGTGTGAACGTCTGTGTATCAAATCTCGACCCACTCTCTGCCAGAGACGGGTAGCATGTTCCGGTCCAGTCAAGGTGGAAAGCATTTCTTAGGAGTAAGTTGATGTGGCTCCGCCATTTGACGGGTGGTATCAATCTACGGCAGGTGGGATCCGTGCTTGGTCGGCGGCATGATCTGTCCTTCCTTCGACAAGCAGTCGTGTGATGGTCGGGAAAAGTCGAGTCAGCGAGAAGGGTCCGTGACATGGCGAGGGCGTCCGCATCGCAGAAAAAGAGCCCGCTCGGGTCCCGGTAACCTTACGGCAACGTAATCGATTCGCCTTTCAACGCAGGGGCATGCACGGGACCTCGCCGCGCTTTTGTCGCCTGCTCAAAGCTGTATCCCAGCGACAACAGTTTCTGTTCGCTGAATGCCGGGCCGAAAAACGAGATGCCCACCGGCAACCGGTCGCCCGTGAACCCGGCCGGCACAATCAAATCCGGGAACCCGGTCAGGTTGGCAATGTTCGTCGCGGAGTCCCGGCCGCCGCCCGCCGGATCCGGAGGTGCGCTCAGCAGACCCGGTCGGCGGGACGAGGTCGGATAGACGATCGCGTCCAGCTTCTGCGATGCCAGAATCCCCTCGATTGCCGCCCGCACCATCGGCAGGCCATAGTCTCGCACCGACGTGTAACGGTAGTCTTCCAGCGTGCCGCTTTCGGCTTCCCGCTTGAAAAGGGACCAGCGGCTGGGATCCGGGCGCGCGCCGTCCGCCCGTGTCGCTGTGAATCGGTTTGCGCGTTCGATCATTTCGTTCAGACTTTTCGGATACTTCGGTCCCAGCGTCGAAAGATACTCCTTGATCTGAACCACGAATTCCGGATAACGCACGGCGTTATAAAACTCCCCCTTTGCATCGATCAACCATTTTGGGTAGTGCACATCCACGACCGTCGCTCCAGCTCGTCGTATGGCGTCGATCGCCGCCTCCACAACCCAGTCCACATCCGAATCAGCCCCCATGAAGTCGCGGGCAATACCGATCCGCGCACTCTTCAGCGCGTTCACGTCGAGATTCTTTGTGTAATCGGTCGAGAATTTACCGTCGCTCTTCTTCGTAGCGGGGTCCGCGGGATCGATTCCTGTCATCAGTCCCAAAACGGCAGCAATGTCGTAAACGTTGCGCGCCATTGGACCTCCCGTGTCGAAGCTCAGGGCCAGCGGAATGATTCCATCGCGGCTAAGCAACCCATGCGTCGGCTTCAGCCCCTCAATACCGTTCGCTGTCGCTGGCCCACGGATCGAACCGCCCGTGTCCGTGCCCATGCCCAGTGGTGCGTACGCAGCCGCAATGGCAACGCCGACCCCGCCAGAGGATCCGGACGGCGTTCGCAGTAAGTCGTGCGGGTTCCTGGATTGTCCGCCGAGCGAACTGTACGCGCCGGCGGACGCGAACTCAGACATGTTGACCTTCGCTAGGATGATCGCGCCGGCGGCCCGTAGCTTCTTCACGAGAAACGCATCCGCGGGAGGAATGGATCCTTCCAATAACACCGAGCCGCCGGTTGTCGGCATGTCCTTGGTGTTGTAGTTGTCTTTCAGAACGACCGGAATGCCATGCACTGCCGAGCGTGGCCCTCTTGCCTTACGCTCTGCATCAAGGGACCGCGCCGTTTCAAGCGCCTTTGGATTGAGTGCCATTACGGCGTTCAGGTCCGGTCCCTGGCGATCGTATGCCTGGATGCGCGCCAGGCACATCTGCACCAGCTTTTCCGAAGTGAGCGCGCCCGAGTCGAATGCCGCATTCAGGTCTGCAATTGTGGCGGAATCGAGGTCGATCGTCCTGGCCGCGGCCGGGACGATCGCCGTGCAGAGCGCAGCAAGTAAAATAGCGGAGAATCCGCGACTGCGATGGTTCGCGACCTGCATCAGTAGCCTCCACTTACCGCCGATTCCGTTACACCGCCTGGCGCCTTCTCCCAAACATAAGTCCGGTTCACTGCATACTTTCGAACCAGTCCAGCTCCACATTCATCTTGAAGAGCACGTGCCGCAGTTCCGCCCATCCGTGCGGTTCCCTCGGTGCGATATACAAATGCGTCGGCACACGGTTGCTCTTCAGTGCGCGGTACATCTCCACCGACTGTGGTGACGGCACCCGCACATCCTTCTCTCCCACCAGGAAGATCGTCGGCGTCGTTACTTTCCAGACATCCTTCAGCGGCGAGTTTTCCCAGTACGCGGCAATCGGCGCATCTTTCTGCCACGGAGTTCCTCCGAACCACGGTGTCCGGTATGTGCGAACGTCGCTCTGCGCGTACATGGAAATCCAGTTCGCCGCGCCCGCCCCGGCCGATGCCGCCTTGAACCGCGTCGTCGTCGTGATGATCTTGTTCGTCATATGACCGCCGCCGCTCCAGCCCATCTTCACCAGCCGGTCCGGATCCGCGATGCCGCGCTTGATCAACTCATCCACGCCCGCCAGCACGTCCAAATGCGCATTTTGAAAGTAGTGCCCCACCATGTCGCGCAGGAACTCATCGCCATAACCGGTGCTGCCCCGGTAGTTCGGCTGCAATACGGCGTAACCTTTCGCGGCCAGCACGGGCACATAGTTCTGCCCGCCGCCGAATCCAAACTTGTCAGAGGCTTGCGGGCCTCCATGCGTCTGCACGACCAGCGGATACCTTTTGCCTTCTTGATAGTCCAGCGGATAGTAAAGCAGACCTTCCACGGTCTTCCCGTCCGCGCCTTTCCACTGAATGTTCTCCTGCCGCGGCAGCCGGAACTCGTTCGCGATATCCGCGTAAACAGAGGTGATTTTCTTCGGCCCCCCGCTCGCGCTCGAGATCCAGATCTCCGCCGGCCTCATCTCCTCGGTTGCGGTATACACGTGGGCGCCCGCCGCGGTCGACATCGTCCAACCGGCCAGCGCATGCTTCCCCGAGGTCAATTGCTCCGGCTTCGACGAAGTGATGGGAACGCTGAACAACTCGGTATGCACGCCCATGTTCGCCACGAAGAAAATCGCTTTCCCCTCTTTCGACCACGAGGCCTTCTCCACCTCATAGGGCAGGTCCGGCATCAGCACGCGCGCATCGCCCCCACCCGCCGGGGCCACGAAGACCTTGCGGTTGAAGTAGGTCTCGAACTTCTGGTCCGACTGCGAAAGAAACAGCACCTGCGAATTGTCCGGCGACAGCACGGCCTCCGATTCACCCACCTGATTGCGCGTGATCTGCCTGGCGTTGCTGCCGCTCGCATCCATCACCCACACTTCGCTCTGGTCTCCGTCCTCGATCAATGGCGTCGGCGAGCGAATGATTGCGAACTTCTTACCATCCATCGACAGGTTGTAGCTCAGCACCGAGGAATTACCCTGAGTGATTCTCTTCTCGGTCTTACCCGCTACGGAAACGCTCCACAAATGTTGCTGCTGAAAGTTTTCATCGAACTGGAAAACATCGTCTTTTAACTTCTCTTTTGCCTTCTCGGCTTCCGTCTTAGCATCGGCCGCGCGGAAATAAATCGTCGCGCCATCCGGCGACCAGCTTATGTTGGAAACCGTTGTTGGATGGTTCGTGAGCGGCCGCGCTTCCCCGCCGGCGTTCGGCATCAGGAGAATCTGCGCAACCGCGTCCGGTCCCGTCCCACGCTTGGCCACGAACGCGATTGTTTTCCCGTCCGGTGACCAGCGCGGGTTGCTCTCGCCGTCGGCGCCGCTCGTCATCTGAGTTACTCCGGAGCCATCCGCATTTACCCGCCAGATATGTCCGATGCGCCGGTCCGCTTTCCAATCCGCATCCGAACGCACATACAACACCTGGCGTCCATCGTCGGAGATTTGCGGATCGCTCAGCTGAGGAACCTCGATCATGTCCACCAGCGTCATCGGTCGCGGACTTTGCGCCGGAAGAATCGGAACAATTACCGCGCATAGAAACAACACAGACAGGAAAACTCTTCGACGAACGATCATGGCAAGTCCTTTGGGTTAACACACTAGCACGCGGATATGAAATACGGCAAGAAATGGAATTTGAAATGGTTTCTTGCTATCTTCCGCCAAACAGTTGTATAGTTTTGCAATCCTCGCTTTATGGTCGGCGCCGTAGCCGGCCCACACCGCCGCCCCTGCTGACGGCCACAGCCGATACTGTTCTTCATTTTTTTTTCAGACTCTCATCAGGGGAAATATGATCAAATGTTCCTGGCGATTTGCTTTTTTGGCCGCGACGCTTTTCTTAGCGCCGGCTTCTTTTGCGCAATCGACCAACGCATCAATTTACGGCACAGTTCGTGATGCTTCGGGCGCAGCCGTTGCCAAGGCCGCTGTCACCGCCACCAATTTGAAAACCGGTGTTGCGCAGCCGACGATTACCAATGATTCCGGTCTTTACATATTCCCCTCGCTCCTTCCCGGTGAGTACTCAGTCAGCGTCGAGGCCCCCGGTTTCCGAAGGGAGATTGCCGATCACATTAAGCTGGACGTAACCGCCAAGATCACGGTTGATCTGAAGCTCGAAGTCGGCGCCACATCGGAGAGTGTCAGCGTCGAGTCCAGCACCAGCCCGCTGGAAGCCGTCAATAGTTCAGTCAGCAACGTGGTCACGCTCGAACGCGTCCAGGGTCTCCCTTTGCAGAACCTCGATGCGGGCGCCCTCATCTCCCTCCAGGCCGGCGTGGTCGGCGACAATTTCAACGGAGTCCGTTCGCAATCCCAAAACGTCACGCTTGACGGCGTCAATGTTCAGGAAACCCGCTACAACGGTGGGTGGAACAGCGGCAATACCACGGCTGTGAGCGCCGTCGATCTAGTCGGCGAATTTCGCGTCAGCACGGCGCCCGTGGACGCGGAGTTCGGCCGCGGGATGGCCCAGGTTCAAATGATCTCGCGCTCGGGGACCAATGAACTTCACGGCAGCGCCTTCGGCTTCAACCGCGTCACCGCGTTGAGCGCCAATAGCTGGTTTAATAACCAGCTCGGCAGCAACCCAAACGGCACTTTGGTGGCTCCCCGGAATTTCCTGATCCGCAATCAGTTCGGGGCGCGGGCCGGCGGCCCGATCATTAAAAACCGCACCTTCTTTTTCTTCCTGTACGAAGGCCAGCGGCAAACCACGAACGTGGCTGTAAACGATACTGTGCTCACCGCCAGCGCGCGCCAAGGTGTCTTCCGCTTTTATCCCGGCGTTCAAGATGGCAACGCCACAGCCGCCAATCCCACGGTCGATCTCAACGGCAATCCGGTCACTCCCGCCGGCGCCACTGGTCCTCTCCAAACGGTGAGCATCTTCGGACGCGACCCTAACCGGCTCGCAGCCGACCCCACCGGCAACGTGGCCATTGCACTCAAGGATGTGCCCTCGCCGAACAACTTCCAGCGCGGCGACGGTCTGAATACCGCGGGTTATTACTGGCAGCAACCGTCCACCAACAACTTTAATCTCTATGATTGGCGCATCGACCACACTCTTACGCAAAGCACGCGCCTTTCTTTTTCGATGCAGGTCAAACACGCGAATTCCTTCAACGGATACCGCGGGCAGATTTTTCCCGCTCAGCCCAGCGATTCCTCGTTCAATAAGAACTACCTTTACACCTTCTCCGCCACCACCACCATTCGCCCTAATCTCCTGAATGAATTTCGAGCTGGTGTCAATTACTTCGAAGCCGGTTACTCGGGCCCGTTCTACCCGAACGAAAGCTCAGTGCTTCCGCACATCGGCGCGCAGCCCTTCTTCTTTACGTTCGCAACCATCACCAACGAATACACCTCGAACAACGCGCCCCAGGGTCGCACATCGCCCCTTTACCAATACGGCGACACGATTACGTGGCTCAGGGGCAAACACGCCATCAAGGGCGGCGCTCAGATATTCTTCGACAGCTCGAACGGCTTCAACTCCTTCTATGTCCTCCCGGCCGCCGTCACCGGCGCCGGAAACGTACCGTTTGCGAATATCAGCACCATTGCCGACATCGGCTCCAATCTGACCCAGGCGCAGAATCTGCTGGGCGATCTTTCGGGATCCCTCAGCGGATGGACGCAATCCTTCAACTCCGCCGGCGGCAAGACGCCCACCTTCATTCCCGGCGAAACGAACCGCCGTGACTGGCGCCAACATGAGTACAACGGCTTCATCAAGGACGATTGGAAGGTCTCGAGCAAGCTCACCGTCAACCTCGGCGTCCGCTACGAATACTACAGCCCTCCCTTTGAAGGTAACGGCAAAGCCGTAATTCCCGTCGGTGGTTCGGCCGCGGCGTTCGGCATCAGCGGAACCTCATACGCTCAGGCGTACACGCCCGGAGTTTCCGGCGGGTCCCTTACACAACTCCAATTGGTCGGCCCGCTTTCCAACAATCCAAGCGGTAAGGTATATAACCCGCAATACAATACCTTCCTGCCCGGAGCGGGCTTCAGCTATTCGCTTGGCAACGATGACAAGACCGTGATTCGCGCCGGCTATGCCATGTCTTCCGACCGCAACTCTCTGCGCAACGCCGATGTCGAGGTCGGCAGCAATCCCGGTATCAACTCCACCGCTACCTATACGTCGGGAGGTCTTCAGAATCTCTCCAATGTTGCAGTGCCCTTTAATCCCGGCCAGGCGCTAGGGCTGGTCCCGCTCACGGATCGCACTCAAACTCTTCGCGTCTTCGATACCGGCCTTCGCAATCAGTATTATCAGAACTGGAACATCTCCGTTCAGCGTCAGATCTCAAAGGATTCTGTACTCAGTGTCCGCTACGTTGGCACGAAAGGGAGTAAGCTCCTGAGCGGCGTCAACCTCAATGCCGACGCCATCGCCGGCAACGGCTTTCTCAGCGCGTTCAATACCACTCGCGCCGGCGGTCAGGCCGCTCTCTTCGACCAACTCTTCGCGGGCCTCACGGTTCCCGGCCAGGGCGCCGTCAACGGCACAACCGTACGCGGTTCGGATTACGTCCGCTCCAATTCCACCTTCGCAGGGTATCTCGCCAACGGCAACGTCGGCGCTTTTGCGAATAACGTCAACGGCAGCGCCTTGCTGACAAACACAAACGGCGGGCTGCTCGCGCGCGCCGGCCTTCCGCAGAATTTCTTCGTGACGAATCCGCAATTTGCGAATGTCTACCTCATCGGCAACAACGAAAATTCCACGTACCACGCGCTTCAGGTCGAGTTCGAGAAGCACTTTAGCCGCGGATGGGTGTATCAAGGCAGCTACGTCTGGAGCAAAGCGCTGGGCGCAAGCGAACTCGGCAGCACGCAGAACTACGACAACAATTACCGCGATCCCTCCAATCGCAGCTTCGATAAGCGCATCATGAGCTTCAGCCGCACTAACGTTTTCAAGAGCAACGGCATCTACGAATTGCCCTTCGGCCGCGGGCACACTTGGATGAAAAACGCGAATCGCCTGGTCGATGGCGCCCTCGGCGGATGGAAGCTCAGCGCCATCCTGACGTATACCTCGGGCGTGCCTTTCACAATCTCGGCGCCCGTTTCGACGTTTACCCAGTTCACCACCGGCGCTACTCCAGACGTAAGCGGACCACTCTCGAAGAGCACGGGGGCCCTTCAATACGACGGCAGGGGGGCTTGCTATTTCTGCGGGTTCAAACAGGCGCCCGACCCGAACATCAGCTTACTTGCGGCTTCCATAGCCGGGCGCAGCACGCTCTTTGCCCAGGTAGGCCCGGGTGGCGTCACGCTGCAGAATCCCTTGCCCGGAACTCTCGGAAACCTGGCGCAGACGTTCTTCACCAGTCCGAATTTTTTCAACCTCGACGCCACCGTCTCGAAGACATTCAGAATCACGGAACGCTTCAATATGGAAATCCGCGCTGATTTCCTGAACGCCACTAATCATCCCGATTTCTCCAACGCGACGATCGACACCAGCATCGATTCATCCACATTCGGCCGCTTCACCTCCGCCTCCTCCACCAGCAACGCCAACCGCATCCTCGTGTTAGGAGGCCGTATCAATTGGTAGATTTGTCCAGGTAAGTGACTGGCTTCCCCTTGTTTACCGAGATAAGTTCCTGTTAAGATCTCGGTAACCGATATGAGTAAGCCGTCCGACCTCGTGCAGGGCACTCTCGATCTCCTCCTGCTGAAGCTTCTGGCGCTCGAACCCCTTCACGGCTGGGCGATCGGCATCCGACTAAAGCAGGTCTCTGGTGACGTCCTGCAGGTCAGCGACGGGTCGCTTTACCCGGCCCTTCACAAGCTCGAACAGCAAGGCTGGATCAAATCCGAATGGCGCAATACGGAGAACAACCGTCGCGCGAAGTTCTATTCGCTTACACGCCCCGGGCGCGCGCAACTTGCGAAAGAGACGGCGAGTTGGAACCGATTGGCCGGGGCAATCAGCGGTGTCGTCCGCCTGAACGAGGCCTGAATGATGAGGGCTCGCCGTTGGCTCTATACGATTCCGTTACGCCTCCGGGCATTACTGCTGAGGCGCCGCGTCGAGCAGGAACTTGACGACGAATTTCAGTTCCACTTCGACCAGCAAGTCGAAGCTGGCCTCGCGCGAGGCATGACGCCCGCCGACGCGCACGCCGAGGCCAGCAAGGGGCTGGACCGGATCCAGCTGAGAAAGGAGGAATGCCGCGATGTACGTGGTCTCAACTTGATCGATAATCTGGCTCAGGACCTCCGTTATGCCGCGCGCATCTTGCGAAAAAGCCCCGGGTTCACGGTTGCTGCGACCCTTGCCCTGGCGCTGGGTATCGGGGTCAACACCGCGGTCTTCACCGCTTACAAGGCAATGGTTGCCCGGTCTCTCGATGCTCGCGATCCCGGCGAGATGGTCAACCTGGCGCTGGTCCGCCAATCGGGCGACACCGATTACGGGTTCAGCTACCCCGATTACGAGGCGTATCGGGATTCCGTCCATTCCTTCAGTGGAGTGATCGCCTTTGTTCGCGAGCACCTGACGGTTTCGAATGCCGGCGGCATGATCAGCCAGCGCACTGCCAACGCTGGATCACGGTTGGGAAGACTAGGGCTCCTTTCCGGGGCAAGTAACATGGAGTTCGCCAGCACCTTTGTTGTATCTGAAAATTACTTCAAGGTTCTCGGAGTCACGGCTCTACGCGGCCGCACCTTCGACTCCATAAGTATTCCCGAGCTTGTGGCATCGCCTTCCGTTCTTATCAGCGAAAACTATTGGCAGAAACGGTTTGGCGGGGATCCGGCGGTGCTGGGAAAAACCATCCATCTCAATGGCGCCGCCGTCGCAATCGTGGGAATTACTCCGCACGACTTCGCCGGTACCGGTTTGTCCGTGCCGGATTTCTGGCTTCCGTTCTGCCTGGAGCCGCTGGTTCACGCTGACGACCGTTGGCTGCGGCAGCGCGAAAACCAGAACTGCCGCCTGTTTGGGCGCCTCGCTCCCGGCGTAGGCGTCGGCCAGGCGCAGGCGGAGATGACCCTCCTGGCCGATCACCTCCGCACATTGCACGATCCTCACTCCGAGGCGGCTAAACCCGTTACCGCACTCGTCTGGCCGGGTTCCCCGTTTCCTCTTCCTATGAAGATGTACGGCGGGCTGAGTTTGACCATTCTGCTGATTATGGCGGCGGCCGGGATGGTGCTTGTCGTCGCCTGCGCCAATGTCGGCAGCCTGCAACTGGCTCGTGCCAGATCCCGGCAGAATGAATTGCACACGCGGCTATCCCTTGGGGCCAGCCGGCTACGCATTATCAGGCAATTGCTTACGGAAAGCGCTCTGCTGGGCCTCCTCGCCGGCGCCGGAGCGCTCCTGTTCACCTGGGTATTGCTGAAAGTAGCGGTGATCCAGTTCGCTGAAGCCGTGCCCGTGGAGTACGGGACGCTCATTTTCGACGTGAGCCCCGACCTGAAAATCTTTACTTACGTCTTTGTCATCTCTCTGCTTGCCGGCATCCTGTTCGGGCTCGCCCCGGCGATGGAAAGCTCTCGATCGGCGCTCCGCTCTACCGCCGGAGGCGGCACTTCGCCGGTTCGCATACGCCGGTTTCAGGACTTCCTGCTCGCTGCCCAGGTCGCGCTCTCCCTGGTGCTCATGATTGCTGGGAGTATGTTCATTCGCGGCGCTATTCACTCGATCAGGATGGATACGGGTTACGACACCAAGCACGCCGTCGTACTCGATTTCCAACTTCCAGAGAGGTCGAAATACACGGCCAGCCGAAAGGTTGCCCTGATTCGGGAGCTTCGCACGCGCCTGGCTACCCTGCCCGGAGTGGTTGCAATCACGAGCGCCTGGCCGCCGGACGATGACCATCTTCGAACAGCGGCAGTCCCGCTCCAAGGAGAAAAATCTCCGGTCCAAAATGGGCAATCGATTCTCTACTACAGATACATCCAGGCAAACTACTTCCAGACTGTTAACATTCCGCTGTTCCTGGGCCGCGGATTTCAATCGCCGGCAGGCCAGCCCGGCCACTCCGTCATTCTCAGCGAATCAGCCGCTAAACAGCTCTGGCCTGGCCAGAACCCCATCGGCCGCAGCCTCCGTTTGGGCGCTACCGACGAGCGGTTCCACAAGGTGAGCGAACTCTTTGCCGATGGGTCGGCCTACCAGGTCATTGGCGTTGCCCGCGACACCCGCGGCATTGAGTTTGATGGCAGCGACTCCAGACAGGTCTACCTGCCGTTGCCCGAAGAACGGACCGAGGGCCACCCTATACTCATCCGGACACAGTCCGACCCGGCAACGTTGATAAGGGCGATCGACCCGGTGATCTCGTCCATCGATCCCGCATTGGTGGCAACCGCTTCCACACTAGATGAGAGGCTTCACCGGTCGGCGCCGTTCATGGTCTCCAGCATCGCGGCCGCTATTGCGTCTGCTCTCGGCCTATTCGGGCTTGTGCTGGCGTTGATGGGCATCTATGGAACGGTCAGCTATATCGTCGTGCTCCGCACGCGCGAAGTCGGCATCCGCATAGCTATCGGCGCTCAAAAGCGCGACATCCTGAGACTCATTCTGCGCGAAAGCACACGGCCCGTGATCGGTGGATTGTTCGCCGGAATGATTCTCGCTGTTGGAGTCGCTTACGTGGTGCGCGGTATGCTCTACGGGCTCAACGCCGCGGATGGCATCTCCTCCTTCGTTGGCAGCGCCGTCTTGTTTTTGGCCATCGCGCTGCTTGCCGCCTATCCTCCGTCCCGGCGAGCCATACGCGTAGATCCCGTTGTTGCGCTCAGATACGAATGAACCTTGTGGGCCCTTCTTGATGCTTCCCGCGAACACCCGTTCAGACTCCAGTTGCACTCCGGAATGTATATTATCGACCGGCGGAAACTGGTAAGTGTACGAAATGTTTTGGTGGACCTGAAGGGATTCGAACCCTTGACCTCTTCCATGCCATGGAAGCGCGCTCCCAACTGCGCCACAGGCCCACTTTCGCGTGACTCTCTACATACTAACACCTTAGAATGAGACGATGCGTCCCGCACGCCGTCTTGGCGTAATCCTGTCGGCTTGCCTGGCGTTCCTCTTCTCCGTTTCATGCGCCACGCAACGGGTTGTTACACGCGGCGTTCATCCCGCTACCCAAACCCTGCTCACGGCCACCAAGGAAGAGCTCGTCAGACGTATTGCCGATTTCTACAATTCCATCCAGTCGTTCGATGCCGAAGTGGAAATGGCGCCGTCCACCGGCAGCGTCTACAAAGGCACAATCAAGGACTACTCCACAACGTTCACAGGCTACATCGCCTATCGAAAACCCGGGGAGGTCAGCGTAGTCGCGCTGGTCCCGGTAGTGCGCACCACCGCGGTTCACGGCGTTTCCGATGGCAAAATGTTCCGCGTTTATATACCCTCGAAGAGTCGCTTCATCGAGGGTGCCAACGATGCCCCCGCCCAATCCACGAAGACCCTCGAAAATCTCCGGCCGCAGGATTTTCTTTCCGCCATGCTTGTGCGGCCCGTCGAGGAAAATGAACTCACGACTCGCGTCGATGACATAACCGACAAGGAAGCCTACTATCAGCTGGGCATTTTCAAGCTGCCGTCGCCACGCGAACTCGAGTTGCTGCGCCGCGTCACCTTCGACCGCGTCAACCTTCAAGTAGTCGAACAGCGCGAGTTCGATCCCGAAGGCACAATGACCAGCTTGGCCCGCTACAGCAATTGGCAGATCTATGACAATATCCGGTTCCCGTCGCGCATCGAATGGTCGCGGCCGAAGGATGAGTTTGGCGTGGTCCTTACGGTGACGAAAATGACTATTAACAAGCCAATCCCGGACTCGCGCTTCGTCCTGGTGCAGCCGCCGGGAACGCAACTTCAGCTCATCGGTGCTCCCAAGTGATCGGAAAACTTGTCGTCGAAAACGTTCGTACGCGGCCGGTCCCGACGCTGCTCAGCATCCTGCTGATCGCCGTGCCCGTCACGCTCATCCTGATCCTGGTCGGGCTTAGTCACGGATTGGTGAACGATTCGCAGCGCCGGGCGCTCGGGGTCGGGGCCGATATCCTCTTGCGCGCGCCGAGTTCCAACCTCATGAGCATGAGCACCGCCACGATCCCCCAGGAGCTGATCCCTAAACTGCTCACGTTCCCGCACGTTGTGGCCGCTACCGGCGTGGTGACGCAAAGCGCCGGAGGATTGCTCGAAACCGTCACAGGTATAGATCCCGCCGCCTTCAATCGCATGAGCGGCGGCTTCGAGTTTGTGGAAGGACACACGTTTCAGAAACCCGACGACATCATCCTGGATCGCTACTATGCGGAACAGAAGAAGGTCCACGCCGGCGGCAAGATCCATCTGATGAATCGCGATTGGAATGTCGCCGGTATCGTGGAGCCCGGCAAGCTGTCTCATATCTTCGTGCAGATAGGTGTGTTGCAGGACCTGTTCAGCACGCCCGGCATGGTCAGCCAGATCTATCTGAAGCTTGACGATTCGAAGAACACCGACGCGGTGGTTGCCGATCTGAAAAGCAAACTGCCGGGATACCCGGTTTACTCCATGCGCGATCTGGTCTCAATGACGTCGGTCGATGCGCTGCCGGTCCTCAGTACGTTTACCCACGTCATCATCGGAATCGGCGTGCTGATCGCGTTCGTCGTGGTTTGCCTGTCCATGTACATGGCTGTTTTGCAGCGAACCCGCGAGATTGGCATTCTGAAGGCAATCGGCGCGCCGAAGATATTCATTCTACAGATGATCCTGGCCGAGGCGTTGATCATGGGATTCGGTGGAACGGTGTTCGGAATATTGTTGAGTTACGGTACACGAGCGCTTCTGCACAGTCTGGTTCCGTCGTCTTTGCCGCAGGCCGTTGTCTATATCTGGTGGCCCATTTCCGGCGGAATTGCATTGGGGGCCGCGCTTCTAGGGGCGCTATACCCTGGCTTCTCGGCCGCCCAAAAAGATCCCATCGCAGCTCTCTCGTATGAGTGATCCAATCATTTCAATCCGCAAACTGCGAAAGGTCTTTCGGGTGGGCGAGGTGGATATAGAAGCCCTGCGCGGCGTCGATCTGGACGTGCCGCGCGGCGAGTTCCTCTCCGTCGTGGGCCCCTCGGGATCCGGGAAGTCGACCCTCTTTCACATCGTCGGCGGGCTTACCCCACCCACGTCAGGTACCGTTCTGGTCGGCGGCGAGGACCTGAGCAAGCTCGGCGATGAGGGCCGCACGCGGCTGAGACAGAAAACAGTAGGTTTTGTGTTTCAAAAGTTCAATCTGTTGCCCACGCTTACCGCGGGCGACAACATCGAGGTGGCCCGGTACATCGCCGGAAATCGCAACGGCCCGGATCCGGAGTTCCTTCGCATCCTGGAGCTTCTCGGAATCACGCACCGCCTGAACCATAAGCCAAATGCCCTTTCAGGCGGCGAACAGCAGCGTGTCGCCATCGCCCGCGCTCTTGTCAACCGCCCGGCGATCCTGCTGGCCGACGAACCCACGGGTAACCTGGACTCCGAAAATTCGGCTGCTGTTTTGGGGCTCCTGCGGGGCTTGAACCGTCGTTTGGGCCAAACCGTCCTCATGATTACCCACAATCCCGAGGCCGCCGCGTACGGCGATCGGATCGTCCGGATGCAAGACGGCCGGATCGTGGCATAACAGTGGATGCGCCGCCGGTCAGGACGGCTCCTCCTCCCCCGGTCAAGGAGATCCTCCGTGAAGAAGCCGGCAGCTGACTCGACTGGTAAGTTGATCGGCGCGAAGCGCGGAAATATACACAGGTGCAAGTGCTTTATGGAAAAAAAAGGCCGCTCCGTTTATCATTGCTGAGTAGCTATATTGCTCCTTATTAACTTTGGGAGTATTTTATTATGTCCAATGGAAAAGTCGATTGATTTCGCCCGCACGGCGCTCGTTCCAGTCATCGAGCCCGGAAGCAGCCACCCTTGACGTCATACAAGGGGTCTGGTCCACAGCAGATACTCTCGTCCAGCCGGCATCGCCGGTGGCAACCTCCTTGTGTCTGCTCCTTGTGGATATTCTGGCCATCTTTGTAGCGCGCGCCATTGCCCTGGCTTTTTGGCGTAGAATCAATCCCGTTGTCGGCCTGGAGCAGGACTTTGGAATCTGGCTCATCGCCGGCTTCTTCCCGTTGGCGTTTGCGTCCTTCGGACTCTATGGCGCCAGGGGACTGAGTTCGGTCGAAGAGTTGCGCCGCACGGTGTTGGCATCCAGCATCGTTTCGCTAGGATTGACCACCGCCAGCTTTCTTTCGAAGGATTCGGCGGGATATTCGCGCGGTTTGTTTCTCTCGTCCTTCGTGCTGGTATGTATATTGGTCCCACTATCGCGCGCGGCTCTGCGCCACTTTTGTGCTTCGAAACCCTGGTGGGGGGTTCCGATCCTGATTCTGGGCGCGGGAAAGGCCGCGCGCCTGGTCGTCGAGACTCTCCGCGAGCAACCCGGCATCGGGTTCAAGCCAATCGCCTGCCTGGACGACGACGAATCCAAGCACGGGAGCTGCCATGGTGTGCCCGTAGTCGGCGCTTTGTGCTGCGCGCCGGAGATCGCCCGGCGGCTCGGGATCCATCATCTGGTGATCGCGATGCCGAGTTTGGACCGCTCCGATCAGGTGCTCATGATCGAACGCTGGGGAGCAACGTTCCGTCGGGTCATCGTAATTCCCAATCTGTTTGGTATCGCCACATTGTGGGTGTCCGCGCGCGAACTGGGCGGGGTACTGGGATTGGAAGTCCGGCAGAACCTGCTCATGCCTCTGAATCGCTGGCTCAAGCGCGGTGCGGACATCCTGATGGCCATTGTCTTCGGCGCGGTCGCGCTCCCGATCGTTGCCGCGGCCGCGCTGTGGATCAAGATCGTAAGCCCGGGCCCCGCTTTCTACCGGCAGGAGCGCGAGGGCGAGAACGGAACCACCATTCGTATCTGTAAACTTCGCACCATGTTCCCGGACGCCGAAACGTTATTACTTCGGCACCTGGAGGAATCGCCGCAGGCGCGGGAGCAATGGCACGCCCATTTCAAGTTGAGAAACGATCCGCGCATCCTCCCCGGCATCGGGACGATTCTTCGCCGTACCAGCCTGGATGAACTGCCTCAGATCTGGAGCGTGTTCAAAGGCGAGATGAGCATGGTGGGTCCACGGCCGTTCCCTGCCTACCACCTGGAACAGTTCGGCGCTGAATTTCGCGAGCTGCGCACGCGTGTTACGCCGGGTCTGACCGGCCTGTGGCAGGTTTCGTCCCGGAGCGATGGCGATCTGAAAGTGCAGGAATCGCTCGACGTCTACTACATCAGAAATTGGTCCTTGTGGCTCGATCTGCATATCCTCGCGCGCACCGTGGGAGCGGTCATCGTCGCGAAGGGCGCCTACTGAGATACTGGTGAAGAATCAGGAGCACACATGCGCGGAGTTTCCAACGCCTCCCGGGCCTGCGGTCTGGGATTTTTGGCAGCCACTATAATGCTGGCCGCACCGAACGTCTACAGTTTCAAGCTGAATTCCATCGACGGGCAGCCCGCCTCGCTTGCCGACTACAAGGGCAAGGTGCTGCTGCTGGTGAATGTTGCCAGCAAGTGCGGATACACACCGCAGTATGCCGGCCTGGAATCGCTGTACCGCAAGTACAAGGATCGCGGCCTCGTGGTGATCGGCGTCCCCGCCAACAACTTCGGCGCGCAGGAGCCGGGCACCAACGAAGAGATCAAGACCTTCTGCTCCCGGACTTACAACGTTACGTTCCCGATGTTCAGCAAGGTATCGGTGAACGGCGCGGACGAAACCCCGCTCTATAAGTTCCTGACATCCGGTGAGGCGAACCCGGCGGTTGC
>JAOAPQ010000054.1 GCA_025462965.1 Bryobacterales bacterium | reverse complement strand
GCGTGACCGCCGCCGATTTCCCTATCGTGATCTCTTCCGGGGGCGTCAGTTCGCAAGCCAATCTGTTCATCACCTTGCAACAGTAGCGCTCTCGATGATCAATGGAGTATGTGCGATGCATCGTTCGATCGCGTTCCCAATTCAGCATCAACCTGTCTGCCCGCCGGCAAGAGGCGCGCGAGAGGCCGAGGAGACCGGGGCGGAACCCGAAGATCCGACCCTCACGAGCGCAATCGCGGACCGGGAAGAACGGGCCAGTTTCGAAACAGCCATGCTGCCCCATCTGGATGCCGCATACAATCTGGCACGCTGGATGACCCGAAATGAGGCCGACGCGCAAGATGTCGTGCAGGAAGCCTACCTCCGAGCGCTGCGCTTCTATCAAGGATTTGCGGGTGGCAACGGACGTGGATGGCTGCTCGCAATCGTCCGGAACACTTGTTACACCTGGATGCAGCGAAATAGACCGCTAGAACAGGCCCTCTTATTCGACGAGAACGCGCACTTTCCAGATTGCGTGCGCGCAAATCCGGAGACGGAATTGCTTCGACGTGCCCGAGAGGAGTCCATCGAACTTTGCATCCGGGAATTGCCGGTTGAGTTCCGCGAGATTATCGTGATGCGCGAGTTGGAAGGCATGTCGTATCGAGAGATTGCCGAAGCCGCCGAGGTGCCGATGGGCACGGTAATGTCGCGGCTGGCAAGAGGGCGAAAGCGGCTCGAGCGCCTCGTACATCGGGCTCTGGGGAAAGCCGAATGACCTGCGACCTGGCACGACCTTTTCTCGAGGCGTATATAGATCGGGAGTTGGACGCTCCCGACAGCCTGCATATAGAAGAGCACTTGAAGGCCTGCAACTCGTGTTCGGGACTCCAAGAGCGGATAGAGGCGCTCGGAAGCGCGATCAGAGCGGGTGCGCCACGGTACCGCGCCCCCGACGCCCTTCGTAAGCGAATTCAATCCGATTTGCGCAGTCCCATGCATGCGGCGACACTCGGGAGGAAGCATCTCTTCGATTGGAGATGGGCGGCAATAGCAGCCTCAGTGCTTGTGTCCGCGATTGCCGTCTGGCAGATGCCGTTGCGCCCGCACCGGGAGCAGGAAAGTCTGATCGCAAGGGAGATCGTCTCGAGTCACGTGCGCTCGTTGATGACGAACCATCTTGTAGATCAGCCTTCTTCCGACCAGCACGCGGTGAAGCCATGGTTTTCGGGTAAGCTCGATTTTTCGCCGACCGTGAAGAATCTGGACACAGAAGGGTTTACGCTCGCCGGAGGCCGGTTGGATTACCTTGACAATCGGCCAGTGGGTGCCGTCATTTACCGGCGGAGGAAGCACATACTCAACCTCTTCGTCTGGCCGTCCTCGCAAAGCAGTGACGAATCTCGCCATTCATCGACGACGAAAGGGTTCAACACGGTCGCCTGGAGGACTGATGGAATGCAGTTCTGGGCAATTTCCGATTTGAACGAGCACGAGCTTGATTTGTTTTCACGATTGATCTCACAAACCGACAAAGAGTGAGTTTCTCCGCGGAGGTCGCGTGGAGTCATGACCGACACTTCGTAGCAGTCCGTAATAGAATAGTTGCCAACTCGCCTGGAGGAAGCCGATGCCGCTTCTCTATTTGGCCGTAGCTGCCGTGTTCTTTGCGGCAGAAGCGCACGGGCAGATTGCAACCACTACTTCGCTGGTCGGAAACGTTACGGATGCCACTGGAAACACCGTTGCAGGATCTCGTGTCTCGGCTGTGAACCGGGATTCGGGCGACACCTATTCAGTTCTTACGAACGAGAGAGGGAACTATAACCTCCAATTCGTTCACGTGGGAACTTACAACCTCTCCGTGGAGAAGTCCGGCTTCCAACGCCTGGAGAAAACAGGGGTCGTGGTGGAGAACAACGAGGTGGTCCGCAACGACATTACACTGGCGCTCGGCGCGCTCTCGGAGTCCGTCACGGTCCAGGCCATCACCCAGGCGATTCAGACCGACGACGCTACCGTCTCGGAACATGTCACCAGCAGAGTCATTGCGGACCTGCCGCTAAACGGACGCGACCCCATGCGCCTGGCCACGACCACTCAGGGAGTGATCCAAGGGCTGAAGACGACTACCGGGTTTCCGCCCGGCATCGATTTCATCGGCGCCGGCACGCGTGAGGTTCAGAACAGCATCTCACTCGACGGAATCAGCATTGTAAACAACCTGATCACCAACACCTCGACGCGGCCCATGGTGGAAGCAATCCAGGAACTCGAAGTGCAGACCGGAACGTACCCGGCCCAATATGGCGCGTATATGGGCGTCCACTTGAACATGGTGACCAAGAGCGGTACCAACCTGTTGCACGGCAGCGTGCTGGAATTTTTGCGCAACGATATTCTTGACTCCCGGCCTTATTTTCTGCCGGACAAAGCGAAGAAGAATCCGCTCCGCCAAAATCAATTCGGATTTGAACTCGATGGCCCTGTCATCCTCCCACGCCTCTACAATGGCCGGAATCGGACCTTTTTCATGGGATCGTACGAGGGGTTGCGACAGGTCCGCGGTTCCGCTTCGCTGGCCACAATTATGACGCCTCAGATGTTTCAGGGGGACTTTTCTCAATCACCTATAGTGATCAAAGACCCGGCGACAGGGCAGCCGTTCCCTGGCAACATCATTCCTGCCTCGAAAGTATCGCCCGTGGTGCAAAAGCTCCAGCGGTATTACCCGCAGCCCAACGGACCCGGTATCACGAACAATCTCGCCACTGTGGCGCCCAATAACAACAATACAGACCAGACCGTCGATCGCATCGACCAAAGCATCGGCGAGGAGGTTCGGCTCTTCTTCCGATATCAGCGCCAGCGTGGAACCCTGCTGGCGGGTTCGGCAAATCCAGCCAACGCCACCACCTCGCCGGCAGACAGCAACAACTACACTCTCGGTTACACCCATACTCTGACCCCGGCGCTCGTCAGCGATATGCGTTTCGGCCGCCAATACTCCAACGCATCGTTAGTCAATAACTTTTATCTCAACCATCTCGCGGACGCAGGTGCAAAACTCCAGATCCCGGGCTTCGACGCCGACCTGCTCTACAACAATCCCGGAATTCCCGACTTCACAGTCTCCGGGTTCACCGCCTTCCTGAACATGGGTACGAACTCCTTTGTCTCCGACAAAACCTGGCAAGGCTCGGAGCAGATCGGTTGGACGCGCGGTGCGCATACCATCATGGCCGGCGCCGAACTCCGCAAGCTGATCACCGGCGTGGAAGGCGGCACCAGCTCGCGCGGCGTCTTCAACTTCACCGGGCAGTTCACCGGGTATCCGCCCGCGGATTTCGTCCTCGGGATCCCGCAGAGCCTGACTACTCCCGTGGCGCAGACGCGCGGTGTGATTGCGGAATGGCGGGATGGATTTTTCGTCCTCGACAAATGGCAGGTTTCCCACAAACTCACCCTCGACTACGGAGTCCGCTACGAGTTGCCCACTGTGCCCTACTCGGTCAACGGCTACGCCACCGAACTGAACCCGCAACAGAACCTGCTCGTACCCCTGAACCCGCCCCAACCGGGATTCAAGTTCATCTATCCGAATCACAAGGATTGGGCGCCGCGCATCGGCTTCGCATACCGTGTGACTGGAAAGACGGTACTTCGCGGTGGATACGGCATCTACTACAATCCAAACCAGACAGATGACTTCACTTTCCTGAATTTAAACCCGCCGTTCGCATCAACGACTACTTATACGTCGCTGCCGTCCACGCCGACGCTCTCCGTGGCAAATCCCATTCCGGCGGGATCCGCGAACGCGCCCACATTGCCTAACGTGATCACCCTCAATTGGCGTCTTCCCACTCCGTATATGAGTCAGTGGAGCTTCGGAGCGCAACGCGAACTGTGGCGCAACAGCGCCCTGGTAATGGAGTATATCGGTTCTCATTCGGTGCATCTGGACCGGAACTATTACAACAACACACCGCTGCCGGGGCCGGGCGACATAGCGGTGCGCCGTCCGAATCGCCTCTTCGGCCAGATCCGCACCATTCAAGACGATGAAATTGCGAATTACGAAGGTCTGAGCGCCGTCTTACGCCATCGCTTCTCGCATGGCTTGCAATTTCTGGCGAGTTACACCTGGTCACATACGCTTGATGTTTCCACAGACTCGAATAACGGTGGAACGCCGATGAACCCGTACAATTGGCGCCTGGATTACGGCAATTCCAATTGGGACATTCGCCACCGTTTCGTGACTCATTACCTCTACGAACTGCCGTTTTTCCACGGGTCCAAAGGCATTCTTCACGCGGCCCTTGGAGACTGGCAACTCAGCGGCATCACCACCCTTCAAAGCGGCTTGCCGTTCAACGTCACGATCTCGACCGACACAGCGAACACCAGCGCCCGCGGCTTGTACCGGCCGAACCTGGTGGGCACGCCTTCCGCCAACTGCGCTAGCGGGCGGCTAAGCGGGTGCATCAGTACGGCAGCCTTCGCGATCCCACCGCAGTACACGTACGGTACGGCGGGACGCAATCTGTTCCATGGGCCGCGCTTGTTTGACACGGATTTATCCCTCGCCAAGTATTTCCGGATCTCCGAACGCCTCAGATTCGAATTTCGCGCCGAGGCTTTTAATCTCTGGAATTCGTCCGAATTTAGCAATCCAAGTGCGGTCTTCGGAACAGCATCATTTGGGAATATCACGTCCACTTCGATCGATAAACGAGAGATCCAGTTCGCGGGCCGCCTTATTTGGTGATAAGAAGAGTTTTTTGGTGCGAGCTGCAGTTGCCTACGAGGGCAGTTGCGCACTCTTCGGTCCCCTAGCTGCTAGTGCGATATAACAGACCGTAGGGACAATATGGGTAGTGATCCCCACTACCGCGTAGATGCAGCCAGATGTTCCAGCTGCGTCAACAGCGGACCGGCGCGATGTTTGACATCACGCTTCGTTCCCGACGCAATCCGGCTGAGTGTCCTGGCCGCAGGCTGCTGGCTGGCGATTTGTAATGCGAGTTCGCCTCAATTCCGGTACGTGCGAGTGCCCATTGTCAATGGAGGAGACATCCCGTTCACGCACATTTCGCTTGAAAAAGCGCCAGCCCTCGGCATCGTCAATCGAATCGCACAGGACGATCAGGGATTCCTCTGGTTTGGTTTCTACCACGGTCTGCAGCGTTTTGACGGATATCAGTTCCGGGCGTTCCTTCAGGAGCCTGACGATCCGAATAGCGTCAGCGGCGTAAATGTCCGGGCGCTTTTCAAGGATCACACGGGGAAGTTGTGGATCGGCTCCAGCCAGAGTCTCGACGAATACGATCCAGTCAAGGGGATTTTTAGACACTTCCTGATGGGTGCGAGCAATGCATGTGGGCCGATAAGCAAGGTGCGAGACGTTACTGAGGACCGGAACGGAATAATCTGGGTCGCTACGGATGACGGCTTGAAGCGCCTCGACCCCTCAACATCGAAACTAACCTGCTATCAGCATCGACAGGATGATATTTCGAGCATCACATCCGATTTTGTTAAGACTGTGCTTGAAGCTCGGGATGGGACGCTCTGGGTAGCCACTACGCTCGGCCTGGAGACCTTCGATCCGCGGACCGGGAAGACGAGTCGGCGCGTCACTTTGCGTGGATCATCCGGAGCAAGCCTCAGCCTGGACGGGAACAAGGTATCCCTATTCGAGGACCACGCAGGTGTCCTCTGGATCTCCATTCCCGGCCAACAGGAATGCGGGCTGGCATCGTTTGACCCACGCTCAAACGTTCAGAGCGCTTATGCATTTGGTTCCGGTCCATCCGACGCTGGCTTTTCCATCATTGAGGATGAGGACCAGACGCTGTGGTTCGCCTACTGGCACCAAGGAATCGTCAGATTGGACCGAGACCGCAAACGGGCGATTCTTTACCACAATAATCCGACCAATCCCAATAGCTTGAGTGCAGGTGGAGTCATGACCCTGCTGCACGATCGCGATCATCGAATCTGGGTCGGCATAGACCCAGGAATGGTCGACTGGTTCGACCCTCGCCCGCCGTCATTCCGAAGTTACTCCCATGATCCTGGCGATGCGAACAGCCTGAGCAATGGCGCCATCGTATCTGTACTTCAGGACAGCCGTGGAATTCTGTGGGTCGGAAGTCTGTACGGGCTGGATCGATTCGACCGGAGAACGGGGCAGGTCACTCCCTATTCGGGCAAACGCGTCTCGAGCCGCTTGATTTTCAGGACCGTGCACGCAATTGCTGAGGACCGTGCAGGGAATCTTTGGTTTGGCGAATGGGGGAACGGACTCGACCGCTTGAATCCTCGAACCGGCGATATCAAATCCTATCGTCACGATCCCGACAACCTCTCGAGCCTAAGCCACGATGTTGTCGAGAGTTTATTCGTCGACCGCCGGGGTACGTTGTGGGTCGGCGCCTACGACGCCCTTAATCGTTTCGACGCCACGACAGAACGGTTCCAGGCGTATAGGAGCGCTGTCCCTGGGCTAAGCGAGTACCGGGCAATAACGGAAGACTCCAGCGGAGCGTTGTGGCTGGCCAGTCTGGGAAATGGGTTGCACCGCTTCGATCCGGAGCGAGGCGAGTTTACGGTTTATCGAAATGAACCAGGCAATCCACGAAGCCTCAGCAATGATGTTGTGAATTCGGTGTACGTCGATCGCGCGGGGACGGTTTGGG
>JAOAPQ010000026.1 GCA_025462965.1 Bryobacterales bacterium | reverse complement strand
CTTCCGGGCTAGCCTATTTAAGTAACAAACCACAAGTGGAGTAGTGTGTTCTCATGAGTACCCAATTCCCAACAAAGAATGGGATCCCCCGGCAGTGGCATGTCCTTGACGCGAATGGCGAGGTTCTGGGCAAGATTGCCAGTCTCGCAGCCAACATTCTGATGGGGAAGCACAAGCCGACCTATACGCCTTTCATCGACGCAGGCGATCACGTCATCGTGATCAACGCCGAGAAAGTCGCGCTCACCGGTAAGAAGGAAGGCCAGAAGGTCTATCGTCATTTCACCGGTTACCCCGGCGGTCTCGTCGAACGGACCGTGCAGCGCGTCCGCTCCACCCGCCCCCAGCGCATGATCGAAGATGCGATTTTCGGCATGTTGCCCAAGAGCAAAATGGGCAAGCAGATGTATCGCAAACTGAAAGTGTACGCGGGAGACAAGCACCCGCACGTCGCGCAGAAGCCCGTGGCGAAAGAACTCGTCCGGAAAGCTTCTTAGGAATAAAGGAAAGGTATCGTTTTGGCAATAAAGCAAATTACGCAGTATCTCGGAACCGGGCGCCGTAAGAGAGCCATCGCCCGCGTGTTTCTTCGGCCGGGCACCGGCACGATCACCGTCAACGGGCGCACGTTTGAGAACTACTTCCCCACGGAAGCCGGCCGCGCTCCGGTTCGGATGCCTCTGATTGCGACCGAAAACTCCGACAAGTTCGATATTCTGATTCTCGCGAACGGCGGCGGCCCCAATGGCCAGGCCGGCGCAATCCGTCTGGGCATCGCCCGCGCTCTGGTGCAGTTTAACGCGGAGCTTCGCCTGCCCTTGAAGAAGGCCGGTTTTCTCACGCGCGATCCGCGTAAGCATGAGCGCAAGAAGTACGGCCAAAAGGGCGCTCGCAAGCGGTTCCAGTTCTCCAAGCGCTAAAGCTTCTTTCACTCGGTGGCGCCGTTTCCCATTGCGGCGCCGCTTGTTTCGCGGCCTTCTGCTCACGGTTCGTGGGTTTTAAGAATGCCAAACATCAACCCGGGAGGCCCCAAATCCTCCCCCCTAACCCCAGGAGATTCATTTGCCCGCAATATCAATGAAAGAATTGCTCGAAGCCGGCGTTCACTTCGGGCACCAGACCAAGCGCTGGAACCCCAAGATGAAGGAATACATCTTCGGCGAACGTAACGGTATCTACATCATCGACCTCCAGAAGACGCTTAAGCTCTTCAAGGACGCGGCCCGCTTCGTCGGCGAAATGGCCGCACAAGGGAAGACGGTTCTTTTCGTCGGCACCAAGCGCCAGGCGCAGGAAGCCATCGCCGAAGAGGCTAACCGCTGCCAGATGTACTACATCAACCAGCGCTGGCTGGGCGGCCTTCTCACCAACATGACGACGGTGCAGAAATCCATCAAACGCCTCAAGGAACTGGACGCCATGTCGACGGACGGCGGCTATGAAGCGCGTCCGAAGAAGGAAGTAATCCGGCTCGAGCGCGAACGCAAACAGCTCGAAAGCAACCTGGCCGGCATCAAGGACATGCCCGGCCTGCCGGACATTCTGTTCGTCATCGATTCCAACAAGGAAGCGATCGCGGTAAAGGAAGCCCGCCGTCTCGGCATCCCCGTGGTTGCGATTGTCGACACCAACTGCGATCCCGATGAAGTGGATTGGGTGATCCCCGGCAACGACGACGCCCTGCGCGCCATCCGTCTCTTTACCACGAAGATCTCGGATTCCGTGATCGAAGGCCGCGCGCTCGCCACCGAACAGGAATTCGTCGCCGAGAAGATCATCACCGACGAAACTCCGGCCGAGGACGCAATTCCCGAATACACCGAGTACGTCGATCCGAAGTTCAACGAGCAGATCATGGCCGAGAGCCTGATGGGCGAAGAGCCCGCCCATCGCAAGGGCCCGTCAACTGAAACCACCCCGGAACCGGCGCCCGAAGCAGTGGAAACAGCAAGTTAATCGAGCGCCGGCAGTCTCGCGCTAACGCGAAAAGCTGCCGGTGCTTTTTACCAAAGGAACGATTATTCATATGGCGGAAATCACCGCACAAAGAGTGAAAGAACTGCGCGAACGCACCGGCGCCGGCATGATGGAATGCAAGACGGCGCTTACGGAAGCAAAGGGCGACCTGGCGGAGGCCGAAGTCGTTCTCCGCAAGCGCGGCATCTCGTCCGCCGGCAAGAAATCCTCGCGCGCCACCCGTCAGGGTCTCATCTCCAGCTACATCCATCCGGGCGGCCAGCTCGGCGTCCTGATCGAAGTCAACTGCGAGTCCGATTTCGTCGCCCGCACCGAAGACTTCCAGGAACTGGTCCGCGACCTCGCCATGCACATCGCCGCGGCCGACCCTAAGTTCATCCGCAAGGAAGAAGTGGATGAAGCCACGCTTGCCCGCGAAAAAGACATCCAAAAAGCGCGTGCGATCAATGAAGGCAAACCCGAAAAGGTCGCCGAGAAGATCGTCGAAGGCCGCATGGCGAAGTTTTACGAAGAGGTCTGTCTTTACGAACAGCCCTTCGTCAAAGAAAGCACGATGTCGGTCGATCAGGTGATCAAGACCAAGATCGCCAAGCTCGGCGAAAATATCAGCGTTGCGCGTTTCGTCCGCTTCAAGGTTGGTGAAACCGCAGCGGCGGAAACCGCTTCGGCCGAATAAATGGCGCAGTACGGGCGGATACTCCTCAAGCTGAGCGGCGAGACGATGGCCGGCGCCGGTACTTTTGGAATCGATCCCGAGCGCGTTATTTCCCTTGCTTCCGAAGTGGGCGCCATTGCGCAGAAAGGCCTGCAGGTTGGCCTTGTTATCGGCGGCGGCAACATTTTCCGCGGCATCGCCCTGGCGGCCCGCAACATGGACCGCGTCACCGGCGATCACATGGGGATGCTCGCCACGGTGATCAACTCTCTTGCGATGCAGGACGCCCTCGAACATATGGGCGTCCACACGCGCGTCATGAGCGCCATCGAGATGCACCAGGTGTGCGAGCCATACATTCGCCGCCGCGCCATTCGCCACCTGGAAAAGGGACGCGTGGTCATCTTCGCGGCGGGAACCTCGAATCCCTATTTCTCCACCGATACCGCAGCCACTCTGCGCGCGCTGGAAATTCACGCCGAAGTCATCGCGAAGGCCACCAAGGTCGATGGCGTTTATGACAAAGACCCCATGAAACACAGTGACGCGGTGATGTACAAGGAAATCTCCTACACTGAGGTGCTGGCGAAATCGCTTGGCGTGATGGATTCCACGTCCATCGCCATGTGCCGCGATAATAAGCTTCCCATCGTGGTGTTCAATCTGAACACGCCCGGCAATATAATGCGAATGTCGATGGGAGAGCCTGTCGGAACCGTGATTCGTTAACCATGCCTACTGTCAAAGAAATCGAAGCGCAGTCGAAAGCAAAAATGGACCAGGCGGTCACTGCGATGTCGCACGACATGTCCGCGATCCGTACCGGGCGCGCCTCCATCAACGTGCTCGACCATATCCGCGTGGACTATTACGGTACCCCCACGCCCTTGAACCAGGTTGCCAATCTCCACGTGCCTGAGCCCGCGTTGATTACGGTGCAGCCCTGGGACGTTTCCCTGATCGGCGCGATCGAAAAGTCGATCCGCTCCTCGGATATCGGCCTGAACCCGTCGAACGATGGCAAGATCATCCGGCTGCCTGTCCCGCCGCTAACGGAAGAGCGCCGGAAGGAACTCGTGAAGCGCCTGCACCATGTCGCCGAGGACCACCGCGTCTCGATCCGCAACATCCGCCGGGACGCCAACGAACAGGTGAAGAAGCTTTTGAAAGAGAAAGAGATCGCCGAGGACGACGAGCGAGCGGCGGTGGCTGAGATCCAGAAACTGACCGACGCTGCAATCGCGAAACTGGACGGCGCGGCCAAGACCAAAGAAAAAGAAATCATGGCGGTGTAGCCGATTTCGGATGAATGCTCTAACGTTTCAGAAACGTAACTGAGACCGCCAGCGTTCTTCCTTGCTTATCGAGTTGGTCGACCCAATCCCGGCGGTTCGTCAGATCGATTTCCGGTGGGCCGCCGAGATCGACGGGCCTGAGACGCTTCTCTGCCCACGCGAGGTTTCGTCTTCATATTCTTATATGCTGGAATACAGATTCTGTTCCGTCAAACGGTCTGTGATTTTGTAGACTGTTTCTATGCGCCGCCGCGAATTTTTCCCGACCGTCGCGGCCATGGCTGCCGTTCCCCCTCCGCCTAAGCTCATCAAGGCGAAACCGCTCCAACCCGGCGACACTGTGGGTCTCATCACGCCCTCCAGTTACGTCTCGGACCCCGACGAACTCGATTTCGCCCGCCGCTTCTGCGAGTTCTTCAAGCTCAAGATCAAGACCGGCAAGAACGTCGGCCAGCGCTACGGTTATCTCGCCGGCACCGCGCGCCAGCGCGTCGACGATCTGCACGCCATGTTCGCCGATCCCGAAGTACACGGTGTCTTCTGCGTCCGCGGCGGCTACGGCTCCGCCCAGATGCTCGACAAGATCGATTACGACCTCATTCGCCGCAACCCCAAGATTTTCCTCGGCTATAGTGACATCACTGCGCTGCATATCGCCATCGGCCGCCGTGCCGGACTTGTGACCTTCCATGGTCCGGTCTCGACGAGCCACCTCAGCACGTGGTCGCAGGAGTCTCTGCAAAAGGCGCTATTCGAAACGGCTCCGGTGGGACCGCAAACCAACCCTTCCGACAGCAACCCTTTGCAACCGCGTCATACGATGCGTACTGTTCGCGGGGGCACGGCCCGCGGCGCCCTCGTGGGCGGCAACCTCACACTGCTTTCCACCACCTTGGGCACACCTTTCGAAGTCGAGACCTCCGGCCGCATCCTTCTTATGGAAGACATTGGCGAAGACATTTACCGCATCGATCGCATGTTCACGCAACTCCGGCTTGCGGGCAAACTGCAGGCCGCGGCGGGTATCGTTGTCGGCGAGTGCAAGGACTGCCCGCCTCCCGGCCACGACTCGGCCTACTCGCTCGGCGAAGTGATCGACTATCAACTGGGAGATCTGGGCATTCCGGTGCTCTACGGCCTGAGCTTCGGCCACACCGCCGACCAGGTCACACTTCCACTTGGCGTACTCGCTTCGCTCGACGCCGGAAAGCAGCAGTTGATCGTGGAAGAATCCGCGGTGCGCGCTTCGTGAAAACCGTCCGCGTACCGGCCTCGAGCGCGAACCTCGGGCCCGGCTTCGATACGCTCGGCATGGCGCTCGGCATTTACCTGGAGTGCCGCTATGAGCCGTGCGAACGGCTGCGGATCGAAGTCGCCGGCCGGGACGCAGCATTTATTGCAGCCGATGAAACGAACCTGATCTGGCGCACCATCGCGAGTTACAACGCCGCGCCGCTGCGACTCGAAATTCGTAACGATATACCGCTCGGCAAAGGCCTGGGATCGAGTGCTGCCGCGCTTACCGCCGGCATCGCCATCGGCAACCCGGATTGGTCCCGCGAGCGGGTTATGAACGAGTGCTCGCGACTCGAAGGCCATCCCGATAACGCCGCCGCGTGCGCATTGGGCGGCATCGTCGCGAGCGCCAACACGCGGGAAGGGGCCACCGAAGCCGTGAGCCTTCCTTTACCGCCCGGAGTCGCGATCGCCCTGATTGTGCCGGATTTCGCCCTGCCCACATCGAAAGCGCGCGCCGCCCTGCCGGAGTGCTACAGCCGCGCGGACGCGGTCTTCAACCTTCAGCGAACGGCTTTGCTCGTGGCCGCCCTGGCGACCGGCTCACCGCATGCACTTTCCACCGCGCTGGAGGATGTACTTCATCAGCCGTACCGCGCCAGCCTGGTTCCCGGCCTTTCGGAAATCCTTGCCCTGCGCGCGCCCGGCCTGCTCGGCTGCACGCTCAGCGGGGCGGGCCCATCCGTGCTGGTCTTCTTCGAGGCGGACCGCAAAGACTGCGTCAGGCAAGCGGCTGGCGTCTTCGCGGGAAGTGCGGAGGTCCTGTTCCCATCGGTGGACAACCACGGTTATATGCGGCTCTAAGCGCAAATTCCCCGCATCGTGGAACCCAGCCGTTCGCTCACCTCGGGCGGCAGCCTCCCTCCGTTGTACGTGACGTAGAAAACGTCGATTGCCTTATGCGCTTCGGTATTGATCAGAACCACCTCAATGCTGCACTGTTCCCGCGAGATCGCCGAAGCCAGGTCGTAAAGCAGGCGGGGGCGGTCTTCCGCGACGATCTCGATGAGCGTCGCCGATTGCGAGACCGATTCGTCAATGGTGACCCGCGGCGCGACTCCTTTCGCCGAACCCTTGGGGCGCTTGGCGAGCAAATGATCCACGTCGAGCTTGTCCAGGGCCGCCGATTTTACCAATGACTGAAGTTGAACGGCCTCCGATGGATTCAACTCCAGGGTACGAATCGGATCGTGGAATGTGAATATTTCGATTACGACGCCGCGCGCGTTGCTGAACGCTTCCGCCTTTACGATGTCCATGCCGCAGCTCGAAATAACGCCCGCGGCCGAGGCGAACAGGAATGGGCGGTCACGCGTGACCAGCGTCAGAACATAGACGCCTTCGCGACGCTCCAGCGCGGCCGCTGTTCCCTCTTTCTCCATGAGCATGTGCGCTTCAATTTCAGCCGGGGCATGCGTTCGCAGATAGCGGACCGGCAGTCCCTCCAGGAAGACCCGCCGCTCCGGCGTATCGTCGGTGTCCGCGCAGATGCGCTGGGTTTGCAGTTCGGCCGTGAGCTCGTGCTGGGTCGCGAGATAGAGCTGCCAGAGCAGACTGGCGCGCCAGGCGGTCATCGCCGCGGGATTCACGGCGCTGATATCGGCGTAGGTCAGCAGCGTGAGCAGTTTCAGACGCTCCACCGTGCTTACGCGATCCGCCATCACGCGGGCGGTCGCCGGATCGGAAACATCGCGCGTGGTCATCGTGGCGGACATCTCCAGATGCGCATCGATCAGGAAAAGCACTGTCTGAATATCGCGGCCGGGCAGTCCGATGCGCTGCAGAGCGGGATGGGCGAGACGCGCGGACGCCGCCGAATGGCTTTCCGCGCCGGTCCCTTTCCCGGAATCGTGAAATAACAGCGCAAGCGCGAGCAGACCAAGATCGGCGGTTTCGCGGGCGAGCTCGCCAAAAGCGGAGTCCTCCGCGGTCCGTAGCGCCAGCACGTTTTCAATCGCGACCAGGGTGTGCTCGTCCACTGTGTACTGGTGGTAGAAATCGCGGACTACCAGACACTCAATGCCGTGGAGTTCCGGGAAGACGGCGGTCAGGAGATCCGTCTCGTGCATCTCGCGTAAAGCTATCGCTGCATGCGGCAGATTCAGTATTTCGTTGATATCCCGCCAAAGGCTCGGACGCCCCTGGAGCTGGCGGGCGAGTTCTTCGCGATGAGCATGGATGCGGCGTCCCGCGTCCGGCGAAAGGCGAACGCCGTGACGAGCCACGAAAGCGAAGAGCCGCAGGATAACGGAAGGGTCGCTCTGCGCCTGTTGGGGAACGCGGAAAAAAACTAAGCCATGAAGCACAGAGAAATCCGCGTTAGAAAGGCGCGACCAGCGATCGCGCATGGCGGCGAAGAGCGGGCTGTTCTGCGCCTCTACGGAATCGAGGGTCCCTCCGATATAACGTTGGACGCGGCGGGCGGCGCGGTAGAACCCGGCCATGAGAGCGGCCGACGGAATCGAGCGGGATTCCGAAATACGGTCCTGAGCTTCGAAACCGAGCACGTTCTGGTCGCGACCCGCCAGGTTGTGGAGCTCGGACCTCAAATCCATCAGGATGGACGCGGCGGCGGTGGTATCGGGCGGGGCCTGGCCATCGCTGGTCA
>JAOAPQ010000912.1 GCA_025462965.1 Bryobacterales bacterium | reverse complement strand
TCTGGCGGGAGTGGAAACCGGGGCGGGAACGTTCCTCAACGATACGCTGGCGGAAGACCGCGCCGCGGCGCTGCGGGCAGTTGAACCGGTGGCGTGATCAGCGGAGTAGCGAGCGGCTGGAGACAGGCCACGAAAGGCGGTGGCCTGTCCCACGCTATTGGTTCTTCGGCAAACGGAAGTTGATCTCGATCGTGGCTTGCACGGCGACCGCAATTCCGTTGCTGGTCCCAGGCCGAAAGCGCCACTGGCCCACGGCTTCGATTGCTTTCTCGTCCAGATCCGGTTGCAGCGAACGCACCACGTGGACATTACTCGGCATGCCGTCCGGTTCCACAGTCAACCCGAGAAGCACGGTCCCTTCAATGCCGTCCCGCGCTGCCGCTTCGGTATAGGCGGGGTCTTTCTTCACCAGGACCGCGGGCGCAGAGCTTCCGCTGATCGGTCGAGGGGCGCCTGTACTGGTGCTGGTATGCGCTGAACTGCCCGCCGGCGGATGGAACGCGAATACCTCGAGCGGAAGGTCCGGATTCAATTCAATCAGCCGATACGTCGTCGTCACGGCGTTCGTGCCGGCGGCGCTCGCGGTTTCAACGCGATCCTGCAAAACCAACTTGCGGACAGGATCGATGCACAACGTCCGCTTCACATTCTCCGCGTTGCGAAGCGCCGGCGTAATCGGTGTATACGCCAACCCCAGAAAGATGCTGTACTCGACCTTCACCACCTGACATCGCTGCTGCCGTCCTTCGAACGCGACCTGCGCCTCGCCTGCAGGCATCACGGATTGCGCTCCGTCCAGCAGTTGCTCCCAATTCATCGCGGCAGCGGAGCAGGCGGGGCCGGCTGCCGCGTCTTCCGTATAACTGTTGCCGGCCCCCAGGTAAAACCAGCGGTGCTTGCCGTCGCAGATGCTGAGGGTCTGGCTGGCCCCTTCTGTCGATACCCGCCGGAACTGCGGCCGCTTCATGGCCATGTTGAAATGCGTATCGGAGGTATGTTTTCCATTGACCTCGAGGGCAATATCGCCTTCGGCATGAAACGAGGTCAGCGCACTCGCAGCGTCAGCCAACTGCAAGAGCAGGGTGCGCGCATCGCCTGCCTGATCGGCTGCGGCTACGCCGCAAAAACAAACGATGAGAAGCACGCGCATATCTTTGCCGATAGGATAGCGTAAACATAAAGGATCCATTCCCACGCCGGTTTGCCTCTGTGGCGTAATTGAATATTCACTCGTTAGTTATCAAACTGAGATCATCCAGCACCTAGACTCCAATGGATAGAAGTTCATCCCACCATTCCAATGGAGAGTCCTTTGTTAGTTTCCCGTCTTTCGCGGACCGGTCTGTTCCTGATGTTGTCATCGCTCTCCCTCGCCGCCCAGAGCACGACGCCAAGTGTGAAGATTCTGCTCCCGGAACGGACGCGCCTCCTGCAGGGTCAACTGGTCGACCTGGTACTGGAGATCCGCAACGCCCAAGCGGTCACCTCCGTCAAGGTCAGCACCGGAGACACGGATTTTTCCTCAAAGTTCTCGGCTCCGGTGAAAGCCGATCTCGATTGCCTCTCCACCCCCTCTTCCAACTGGGTCACGCGCGCTGATCTTCAGTCTTTCAACACCACCGGCTCCGTAACACTCACAGCCACCGTCGTCGCCGATGGCGCCACCCTCACCGATACCCGTACCATCCTCGTCCGCGACTTCACCATCCCCTCCGGGCGGAGCCGCAACATCATCCTCTTTATCGGTGACGCCATGGGTACCGCCTATCGCGATGCCGCCCGCCTCGTCTCCCGCTCCATCGTCGATTCCAACGGCAAGAACTCTTTCCGGGACGGCTTCTTCGATAACCTGCTCGAGATGGACAAAATGCCCGTCTCCGGTATGTCCATGACCTACGGGACGGATTCCATCGTGCCCGATTCCGCCAATACCGGAACCGCCTGGGCCACCGGCAACAAGAGCTTTCTAAACGCGGTCAACGCTCTCGGCGACGGCACCGATTGCAAGTGGCGCTTCACCGGCCTCCAGAACGCCGCCAACCTCCAGTACATGACCGACAATCCCCGCGTCGAAAACCTCTGGCAGTATCTCAAGCGCCGCTACGCATACCGCACCGGCATCGTCACCACTGCCAGCGTCACCGACGCCACTCCCGCGGTTGAAGGCGCTTATGTCGGTTACCGCCAGGCTCGCCTCGAGATTGCCCGCCAGTACCTGGAGAACCCCATGTTGAAAGGCCAGCCCGCGTTCGACGTCATCTTTGGCGGCGGTCTCGATCCCTTTCTTGCCGCGGGCCGCACCGATAAGCGCGACCTCATTACCGAATTTCAGAACCGCGGCTACCGTTACGTCAATGCCGCTTCGCAGCTGGGCGGCCCTATGTACGGCCCCACCATCGGCATCTTTCGCGGCTCACCTGTCGCCGCTCCTGCCAGCAACGGGATCGCCACGGCCGGCGACGCCAATATGGATGTCGCGTATGACAAGCTCGGCCTCACCCGCCCGGCTTCCGAGCCCGTTCCCGACTTCCAGGGGTACAACGATCAGCCTATGTTGGAGCTCATGACCCAGAAGGCCATCGACATACTCTCCACCGGCATCACCCCTGCCCCATTCATCCTCATGGTTGAAGGAGCTTCCATCGATAAGCAGTCGCACCCCAACCAGGCTGCCGGCGTCTTCTGGGACACCATCGAATTCGACCGGTCTGTCGGCGTGGCGCGGGCCTGGGCCGCCAAACGCCCCACCAAAGACACCTTGATTGTCGTGACCGCTGACCACGATCAGTCCATGCACATCATCGGCGTCAGCAACACTCCCGATTCCGAATACTTCAACCGTTC
>JAOAPQ010000902.1 GCA_025462965.1 Bryobacterales bacterium | reverse complement strand
TTTGGAAGATCCCAAAGGACGTGGAGAGCAACTGTAGGGCACGCGCCGGTGAGTGCGTGGACCTGGCCGGCATCGCTGAGTTTTTCCTCCAGCGTGGTTGCGGCGGCGGCTTGCAGGAACTTGCCGAAGCGTGTACCGGTGTTGGCAAAGCCCCACGAAGGCAGTTCGATCTGGAAGTTGTCGAGCGCGCGAAAGATTTGTTCTGTCTGGTCCGGTCGCATGGAGGGAGCCTTGGTTGGCCGATCTTAGGATATACGTCCGGGAACTTGATTCTCAAGGCCCGGTCGCCGTACGTGTGGGTGTTTCGAAATGTAAAACAGCCATGCCCCTCAATCGCTTGTAATGCAAGGCTATTCACAGCTATCAAATGGCGCGCCGCGGCTTTTGTTTCGCGCTCCAGAACAATCTTCGGCTGTTAGGCAAGCAGCCTGGCCTGGCTCAATCCTGGTTTGAGCGCGATCAAGGCGGTCGATAATGGACCGATGGCAGTTTCCGTTCACATGGATTCGCGAATTTCCCGCCAAAAGCCCAAACTGTTCAGACGAAAAGAGTTCATTCGACGGGCGCCACAAGTTACCGCCAGAGTGCGGCGCTTCCCGAATTGAGCAGTAGTTACTATTTGGGCGTGATGAGAAAGCTGATCGTACTTCTCTGCTTAGCAGGTCCCGGCGTCGCCGCCATCAACAACGTGAGTGTAGCCGGGGTCACTGCCACCCAGGCTCTTTTGAAGTACACCGCGCCGGATCCCGCGGCGTGCAACGTGGAAGTGAGCGAATCCTCCACCTACCGGCCACTCGTAAATGACGTGGATCCTGCCAAATTTGGGGGGGCATCGTCGGACGCGCGGCCTGGATCGATCCAGAACGGGTCGGAGAGGCTGGTCACTCTCGGCAAGAGAGCGGCCGAGGTGGGCCTGGATACGGTCCGGTATTCGCGTGCACTGCAGGCGTACACGACCCACTATTTCCGCATTACCTGCCAAAGTACCGGTGAGACCGCGACCGGTCAATTCCAGACTGCGAACGTACTTTTCGGCATCGGCTACGCCGAGGCGCAGGCGATCGATCCCAACCAGCCGGGCAGCTACGCTCTGCCTACCCTGAGCCTGACCGACCGAACCCAGGAGGTAGTTGATCCGCAGACAGGCGTCCTGATCAAACGTTGGATTATGCCGAGAGACTCACTGCTCGACATAAATGGATTTCCGCTCTCGATTGCGCGGAGTTCCACGTGGAACTCGCTCGGAAACCTGGCGCAGCCTGACGGGAATGGAGCAACCGTTTCAGGCAACACTGGAGCGTTGTTTCTTGCCATGGCGGCGAACGCGCCTTATGCCAACAGCTTCACAGACTCGGCTTCGGCCTATCAAGGTGTGGCAAACTCGGCGTTCGGATACTTCCAGGCCCATTTAATTGCGGCGGTGAATCCGAATGGAACGGCTCCGGCGAACCCGGAAGATGCGAAAATCGTGGCGTGCCTCACCATTGACGGAGCGAATTGCTACCCGGGCGGCTCGCAATATGAGGCTGCGCTCACGACCTCGTTCAGCGATCAACCTTTTGGATCTACCTCATCCGTCGACTTGTGGCAGCAGACGCCCGGTACGAAATTGCCAAACTGGACGCAGGAGTGGGTTCACTCCGGCAGTTCGATGTGCGATGGAACAACAGTGGTCCAATCCGCGGGCGGCGCGCCGTACGGGGTCTTCTGGACGGCCGGCAGTTCCTTCACGATCAACAACACAAATTACACGATTGCGGCCGTGAATCACACTGCCCAGTTGACTCTTACGTCGAACTGCCCCTCGATGATCGCCGGGAGCGGGGCATTCAAACTGAATGACAGATTGTTCCAGACGCCGGTAGATACGTTCAGCAGCACCGATTACGGGCGCACCGTGTTCGTGTACGGAGCCGGGCCGGGTGGTTCGAGCTACGTCAGTGTGATCGACCAGGTGGTGGATGCACGTACAGCGGTGTTTCGCGATTCCCCCTCGGTGACGGGAGTGAACACCCAATTTGGTTATCCCGCACCCAGCTACGCTTACAACTTCGGGGTGCTGGTCCGAAAGAAGACGCCCAGCTCAGATACGATCGCCATTGACTATGCGTCGGTGAATTACGAGTTCAACTTTTTCTTTCTCTGGACGCTCGGCGGAGGAACGGAGCTGTGCAGTGTGGGGACAGTGACGGGAGCGAGTGGACGCCCGGGATACAACTGCCTGATGCCGGTGGGCGGGTATCTGTATTGGATCGACGCGGAATCCGGCGAGACTCACCAGTTCGGCTCGATCAACACGAATCCGAACGCGGGATGCACGTTCATCAACCCGATCTTCGATTCGATAGATCCCGATAAATTTTACTGCGGCGGGACGGGCACGCTCTATGTTGCGAAATACTATGGAAATCACGCGGAGTCGTACCAGGGAACCACAGCCGGCACCATTCCACTGTTCTCCGGTTTGAACGCATGCAACACAAGTCCGCCAAATAAAGCTCCTTACAAGAGCCAACAGCCGTGCATCGTTGTTCAGCCTCTGATGGCGGGGACCGATATACCTACATTGACGGAGGCGTTTACCGCGAACCCGGTTTACGCGCCAGCCTTTGACAAGACAAAGTTCAGGGGCCTGCAGATGAAGTCGATCGATCCTGGCGGGAACGTCTTTATGACCGTGTACCGAAGTTCGAATAACTCCATCGGCTGGGACATCATCTTCAACCCGAATGCTACTTCGAACTCGGAAGGCGGAACCTCCAGCGGCCCTGTCGGAAATCATGGCTGCGTGGGCAATGGCAATCCCGGATGCGTGGTGGCGGCGGCCCCTGGCTGGATTCGGCCCGGCTGCCGATGGTGCACGATAAAAGGCGGCGAAACAATGGCCACAGGCTGGGTGGAGACCGATACATATCCGTGGATCAACAGCGGCGCCGGGACCGGTCCCTACTACGTTTCCGTGGTGGACGGAACGGCGAACGGAACGGTGAATAGCGTGGACGGATCCGCGAGCCTGCAGAACTGTCCGCCGAACACCTACGGCGCCGCGGGGAAAAATTGCACCTCTCTGACCGTGGCGTCGGAGCCCCTCAGCCCGGCGCACGGTGATGGAGAGACGGGATTGCCGGGAGAATTGGGACCGGCTCTTCCGGGAGATATCTTCCAATTCGAACTGCAGGGCGGCGCCGGGAACACCGAGCAGATGAGACTCATCAAAAAGGTCCCGGGCGCGCAAGCGGGAACCTGGGTATATACCCTTTGGCGGGACGTGAATCACCTGCGGGCCGGCGGTCATGGCTATTACACGTCCGGACCTAATCCCAACCTCTACACTGTGTGCGGAGCGAATCAGGATCCGAGCAACCAATACGCGGGTTACGGATGGTTGTGGAACTTCGCGGCCGACCCGCACGGGATGAACGCGGACGGAACAACTATTCCGGCGGATAACTCATCGGTCAACGACCATCTATTCTGGTCGAATGGGGCCTGGGGCGCCGCGCAGCAGGGGTGGAACGAAACGCGCTGCGCACCCGGGACCCTATGTTATTCCATGCGCGTTCCCAATGGCCGTCCGATCAGTCGCGTGATCAGCGATCTGCCGGCGTCGGGAACCAGTCCCAAACATCCTGTCTTCGCGGGCGGCGCTTCGGATGGCATCAATATCCAATCGCATCCTACTGGAGGGGGCGTCGCCGCGGGACCGGATCGCGCCAACTATATGTTCGACGGGCGTCCCGACCGCGGCGGCCAGACTTCCGGCTCAGTCAACGGGCCCGGCGACCACCCGGGAACGGTCGTGGGGGGACAGTTGTACAAATTTCCGGCGACTTCGATGCCAAATATCAATCTGCCATTCCGGAAGATTGTTCCCACCAAGGCGTTCACCGGCAATTTGCCTTTGGTGGATATCAGCAGTCCGGCAACGGGCGATGTCATCGGCACGACGCCGGCGGATTCTTACAAGTATTGCGTGGCAGCCGCCGCGAATGAGTGCCGCGTGGGATCGTCGCCGGGAGATACCTATGTGAACGCTCCCTACGTGCGCTATCCCTACTGTTACTGGGCGGCGCAGAATCTTAATTTCCCGGACGAGTACGATATCTGCGTCGCCGGCAGTTCCGTCGAGCAGGATGGCATTTTTCAGATTGAGATGGATAAAGTCGACAACGTAGGACAGTATCAACGGCTGATCACCAAGTTCAATCACGCGCGCCAGATGTCGCCTTTCTACACCCCTTACGTGCTGCCGAATGGTAGGTGGATGGGTTTCGAATCGAACTTTCCGGGAGACGGAAGCGTCAACAAGACAGTTCTTCTGGTGAAGCTCCCACCGCCGGGACCAGGCGACTCAGTGAATCGTATGAACTTCATACCCATGCCGATCACGCTGCCCGCCATGAACGGAGCGACCAATGCGATCGTCAGATTCGGTTACGCCGAGAATGGCGCTCCCGGCAGTTTATTCTGCACTTCACGGAAGGAGTCGTGCGTCGTGGGGACGCAGGGCACGACGTCCGCCGTGGATCCCGTGAACCCGTTCTATTTCGAGCAAGTCGAGGCCGGTTCATGGCAAGGTGTTCCCTGCGCCTCGGGTTGCACGATCACGATACCGGGCATTCCGCAGCGCATGCTTTACTATCAATACGCTTATCGGAGCAATTCGGGGGTTGTCTACACGTCACCAATGTCCGTGCTGGCGACGCCCTGATACGCTGAGGAGGTAGCACCAGATGAAGATCTTCTCTTTCGGCGCGGCCGGGTTTCTGGCGATCGCCAGCATGTCCGGCCAGCAAGCGTCTCCTCAACAGGCAGGGGCGCGCCAAGCTTTGACCAGGCAAGCGGGCGCCGGCTTCGTGGACATCGGTAAGGCGC
>JAOAPQ010000768.1 GCA_025462965.1 Bryobacterales bacterium | reverse complement strand
GCGGATACTTCGGAAACCTCGGGTCGCCTTCCGCGCCCCGGCGGCACATCCAAAACCGCGCACCCCGGTCCGAAACGATCACGCGGCTCCAGGCGCACCGCGCGCACAACCCAGGTATCGGTCCCGCCGGCGATCTTGTCGCCGGTGCCTTTTCTTCCACAGTGTCATTTTCCCGCAGGTTGCGGTTGTAGCCCACCCTGCCAAAACGACCCCCCAAAAAGCTACAAAAACACGCGACATACCGGGGGGTACCCCGGCCCGCGCTACCTTATATATACTGACTTTCCGTACCCACCCTACCGACTATTCCTCTGAGCTCGGTGTCGCCGCCCTCTGGCGCGTCTATAATCGGCTTCGATAACCATGAAGCGGACCGACGTTCTCATCATCGGAGGCGGCATCGTTGGACTCGCCACGGCTTACAACCTCACGCGCCGGCACCCGGGCAAGACCGTCGCCTTGCTGGAGAAGGAGAACGCTCTCGCCCAACATCAGACCGGCCACAACTCCGGCGTCCTGCACTCCGGCATCTATTACAAGCCCGGTTCGCTCAAGGCAATCAACTGCCGCGAAGGCAAGCAAGCCATGGAGCGCTTCTGCAAGGAAGAGGGAATCGCCTACGACATCTGCGGCAAGGTGATCGTCGCTCTGGATGACACGGAATTGCCCGCGCTACAACGAATCCACGAACGCGGACTCGCGAACGGAATCGAGTGCAGCGTCATCGGACGCGACCGTTTGCAGGAACTCGAGCCGCACGCCGCCGGAATCCGCGCGATTCATGTCCCTGAAACAGGCATCGTCGATTACAAGCAGGTTTGCAGCCGGCTGGCCGAGCGCGTGCGGGAAGCAGGCGGCCTGATCGTCACGGGCGCGCGCGTCATCGGAATGCACCAGAGCGCGATCGTTACGGTCGAGAGCACCGCCGGCGATTTCCAAGCTTCGCATGTCGTCAACTGCGGCGGCCTCCACTCCGACCGTCTGGCAGAAATGAGCGGCCGGAAACCGGACGCCAGGATCATCCCTTTTCGCGGTGAATACTTCGAAGTCGCGCCGGGCGCCCAACACCTCTGCCGCAATCTGATCTATCCGGTGCCGAATCCGAACTTTCCTTTCCTCGGCGTCCATTTCACACGCATGATTCATGGAGGCGTCGAGTGTGGCCCCAACGCCGTGCTCGCCTTCGCGCGCGAAGGTTACAGGAAGACCGATCTGAACATCGCCGAATTGTTCGAGTCGCTCAGTTACCCCGGATTCATCAAGCTGGCTTCAAAGTTCTGGCGGGTCGGAATCGGGGAAATGTGGCGTTCCTGGAATAAGGCCGCATTTGCGCGCGCGTTGCAGCGACTGGTGCCGGAAATCCGGGCCGCGCATCTCACCCCGGTTCCCGCCGGCATTCGCGCGCAGGCAATCGCGCACGATGGCAGCATGGTCGATGACTTCCTGATTCAGGAGAACGCGCATGTCATCAACGTCTGCAACGCGCCGTCTCCGGCCGCCACCGCCTCACTGAATATCGGCAAGTTGATTGTAGAGCGCCTGGCCCTATGACCGTGATCCCTGTCAAACACTTCCCCATCGAACGCCTGCGCGAGTTCAGCAGCCGCGTGTTCCAACATTTTGGCGTCCCGCCAGCCGACGCTGAAGAGGCCGCGGGAATCCTTGCCGCCTCAGATCTTCGCGGCATCGATTCGCACGGCGTTGCCCGTCTCCGCGCTTACTTCGAGATGCTGACGCTGGGCCGGATCAATCCCAAGCCGCGCATCACGGTTCTTCGAGAAACCCCAAGCACGGCAAGCATCGATGGCGACAATGGCCTCGGATTGGTAGTCGGTCCTTGGGCCAACCGCATTGCCATGGAGAAAGCCGCAACCGCGGGCACCGGCTGGGTCAGCGTCGGCAACAGCAACCACTACGGCATCGCCGCATGGTACGTGATGGAAGCGCTGAAGTTCGACTTGATCGGATGGTCCATGACCAACGCGACCAGGATGGTCGCTCCCCTGTGGGGCGCCGAACGGATGCTCGGCACCAATCCGATCGCGATCGCGTTCCCCGGCAAGGAAGAACCGCCGATCGTCATCGATATGGCGACCTGTGCCGTGGCCTTTGGCAAGATCGAGATTGCGCGCCGCAAGGGCATTCCCATTCCAGAAGGCTGGGCCATCGATGGCGAAGGCAAGGCCACCACGGATCCGGTAGCCATGATGATGGGCGGCGCACTTCTGCCTTTGGGCTCCGACCGCGAACGCGGCGGCCACAAAGGATACGCCCTCGGCATCATGGTCGATGTGCTTTGCGGCGTTCTCGGAGGCGCCAACTGGGGACCCTTCGCGCCTCCCTTCGCGTTGCGCCAGCAAATGCCTGTCCGCAGCGTGGGCAAAGGCATCGGCCACTTCTTCGGCGCGATGCGCATTGATGCCTTCATTGACCCCGATGAGTTCAAGAGGCAGATCGACGACTACGTCCGCACACTCCGCGCCGCCAAACCGGCTCCCGGCACCGCCGGCCCTTTACTCCCAGGCGATCCAGAGCGCGAAGCGGAGGCAATCCGCGCGCGGGAAGGGGTTCCTCTCATCGGCCCCGTGATCGACGACCTGCTCGACATCTCGAAGAAAACCGGAATTCCGCTGGAGTAATTACTTCATCTCCGCGCGAGCCTTCTTCACCGCCTCGAGATACCCCTTCGCCCGCGCCTCGATCGCGTCCCAATCCCTATCCGCGATGAGCTTCGCATTCACCAATTCCCCGCCGACCGCTACGGCGCAAGCGCCGGCCTTCAGGAACTCGCCCGCCGTCTCCAGATTCACCCCGCCGGTCGGGATCATTTCCACCTGCGGCAGCGGCCCTTTTAGCGCCTTGATATATTTCGCGCCGCCCATCGCATCCGCCGGAAAAATCTTCACAACATCCGCGCCGGCTTCCCAGGCAGTCACCACTTCCGTCGGCGTCAGCGCCCCGATGCAGATCACCTTCGAGTAACGCTTACACATCTCGATCGTGGAAAGACGTAGATTCGGCGAAACGAAGAACTGCGCGCCCGCCAGCATACAAGCCCGCGCCGTCTCCGGATCGAGCACGGTTCCCGCGCCGAGCATCAGCTTGTCTCCGAACTTATCGGCAACCTGTTCGAGCGCCTTGATCGCGCCGGGAACCGTCATCGTGATCTCGGCGGATCGGATTCCGCCCTTATAGATGGCGTCGATCGCGTTAAGAGCGCCTTCCGCCGTCGCGGTCCGCACCACGGGAACGACGCCAATATCGGTTATAAACGAGAGGATTTGCTGGGCAGTCACAACGATTAACTTAACATCACCGATTCTTCGCCTGCTCGCCGCGCAGCACCATGCAAGTGCTTGAAGCGCGCGCCACCAGGCTGTTTCCGGCGTCAGTCACATCGCACTCCGTCAGGGCGATAGTGCGCCCGCGCTTCACGATCCTGCCCTCCGCGCGCAGTGTCGTCTGCCATACTGGCTTCAGGAAGTTGATCTTCAGTTCCAGCGTGGTGAAGGATTCGCCTTCCTCGAGCGTCGTAGCCATGGCCGTGCCCATCGCCGCATCGGCGATATCGCAGAGTATGCCGCCGTGCAGCGTGCCCATCGGGTTGGCATGCTCGGGCCCCGCGTCCATCTCGAAGACCGCCCGCCCGCGTTCGTAAGTCATGAGGCGGAAGCCGATCAGCTTCGAAACCGGCGGTTCGGTACCGCGGGACCAACCGTCGAAAACGGTACGGGTATCCATTCTGGAATTGTAGAATGCGCACAATGATCGGCACCCTCCAGGCACTCTTCGGCAGTCGGCTTGCGCTCTTCGAGCGCCTCGGCCGTGAACTCAGCCCCATCGGTCGAACGCGGGTCGCTGGCCGCAGCGTCGTGCTGGTGAATGCCCCGGCGCTTGTGCAGGAAGTGCTGATCGACCGCGCAGACGATTTCATGAAAGGTCCCGGCTTGCGGGTGCTCGCTCGTCCACTTCTCGGCGACGGCCTCCTCACGAGCGAGGGAGATCAGCATCGGCAGCAGCGCAAGTTGGTGGCGCCCGCGTTCGCTCACCAGCGCGTTTCGCGTTACGCCTCTGTGATGGCCGAACATGCCGATGCGGAGCAGCGGCAATGGCAGCATAACGACGTTATTGACGTCGCTCAGGCGATGATGCGTCTTACGCTCGGCATCGTGGGCAAGACCCTCTTCGACACCAATCTGCGTCAGGAAGCGGACGTTCTCGGTCGGGATATCGCCACCTTGCAGCGAAGTTTCGCCCGGCGCTCGCGGCTGCCTGTGCGAATTCCGCACGGTCCCAAGGTGGGCCGCGCTCGCGCGCGCTTGAACCGAACAGTGTACGGTATGATCCACTTCCGCCGCGAAAGCGGAGAAGACCGGGGCGACTTGCTCTCGATGCTCCTGCTCTCGAAAGACGAGGATACGGGACAGAACCTCACGGATACCCAGGTTCGCGATGAAGCGATGACCTTGTTCCTCGCCGGCCATGAAACCACCGCGCAGGCTTTGTCCTGGTCCTGGTACCTGCTCGCGCGGAACCCGGAAGTCTTTGAGCGTCTAAGAGTAGAGAACGGTTACGGCCTGCTGGTGATGAAAGAGGCGATGCGGCTCTACCCGCCTGCGTACATTCTGGGCCGTAGCGCGGTTCGCGACACTCGCATCGGCGCATTTCAAGTAAAGGCCGGGGAGTTGCTCTTCATTTCGCCTTGGTTACTGCACCGTAACCCGGAATACTTCGCCGATCCCGAGCGGTTCGACCCCGAACGCTTCCGCCCGGAGCGCGAGGCAACCCTGCCCAAGTATGCCTATATTCCGTTCGGAGGCGGGAAGCGCATCTGCATCGGCAACCAATTTGCCCTTATGGAAGGTCAGATCTGTCTGGAGACCATCGAGCCGCTGATCCATCTCGAATTGGTATCGAAGAAAGCCGCCCGCCCCGAGGCATTGATGACTCTACGGCCGCGAGGCGGGGTCCAAACTGTTGTTCGCCGGTTGCATTGACCGGTTAACGCCGGTTGCTCTTGGCATTGGCGATGCGCTGGTGCGGGAACTCCGTGGTTGCTCCAGTGCTCATCGTCAAAGGCATCATTCCGGTGTCGATCATTTGCACCATCGCGTAAGCCGGAACATCCTCCGCTTCCTTGATGAAGTCGAGTGCCCTGGTTTCGCCATCGAAGTCGACACGTAGAAGGTCGCCGCTGCGGATCTGCTGGGAAGCCACCAGATTCGAGAGCGGATGAACCAACTCGCGCTCGATCGCCCTCTTGAGATGCCGGGCGCCGTACTTCATGTCCGTTCCCTCTCGGAGCAGGAATTCTTTCGCGCCGTCGGTGAGGTTGAAGACGAAAGGCGTAGTGGATGCCGAGTTGAAAATCCGCTGCTGCAGGATGTTCAGTTCCAGGTTCAGGATCTTCCCCAGTTCCGCGGAACCGAGCGGACGGAAGACCACCACCTTATCGAGGCGGTTCATAAACTCCGGGGTGAACTTCCGGCGTGCAGCTTCCACGGCCGAGCGCTCAATCTTGTCGCCGATGCCGTCCGCCAAAAGTCCCGTGCGGCAGCGGTCCTGCGCCTCGTGCGTGCCGAACCCGAGGGCCGGCCGCATGATGGAACTCATCTCGCTCGCACCCAGATTGCTCGTCAGGAATATCATGGCGCGCGAGAAATCGACGCGCCGGTTATCGCCCAGTGTCAGTGTGGCTTTGTCCAGGATCCCGAGAAGTAGGTTCCACAGCGCATCACTCGCCTTCTCGATTTCATCGAACAGCACAAAATTGAGCTTCACAGTTTCTGTTTGGTACTGATTGAGAGCATCTTGGGCGAGCAGCGGGCGGGTTTCGCGATGACCGAGATAGCCGGGGGGCGAGCCGATGAGTTTGGCGATTTCATGACTGTGCTGAA
>JAOAPQ010000870.1 GCA_025462965.1 Bryobacterales bacterium | reverse complement strand
ACTGGCTTCACCTATGAGCTCCCGTTCGGTAAGGGGAAGGCCTATGGCGCGAGTATGAACCGCGCCATGGATATGGTCCTCGGCAACTGGCAAACCAATGGCATCCTCACGCTGCATACGGGTGCTCCCTACACGCTTCGCTCCAACGCCTGCCAGGGCGTTTGGAACGCCTGCCGGCCGGACGTGGTGTCGGGCAAGGATCCGAACGCCGCGCCCGCCAACGGACGCAATCCGGATCACTGGTTCGACATCTCGGGCGTAACAACCCCCGCTCCGCTAACGGGCGGCAACATTGGCCTGCAGAGCAACAACGCGCCGGCGACCCGCACCTTGGATTTCTCCTTGTTTAAGGATTTCCGGATCACGGAGCGCTTCAAGGCGCAGTTCCGCGCGGAAAGCTTCAACATCGCGAATACGGCGCAATACAGTGCGCCGGACAACAACCTGCAGGACGCTAACTTCGGCAAGGTCACTGGGACCGCTCCCGGCAGCGAGCGCCACATTCAGTTCTCACTGCGCGTTCAGTTCTAACCGGACTGGGAAACAGGGCCGGCGCTTCCTTTTCGAAAGGCGGCGCCGGCTCCCTCAGGCCAATACCGGCATTGGCTGGAAGACCAGTTCGTCCTTGCCCGGGTCGTAGTCTACGACCACCTCTTCCCCATCGTGTACCTGTCTTGAAATAATCAGGCGCCCAAGTCGCGTCTCCACGGACTTCTGGATTGCGCGCTTGAGCGGCCGCGCTCCGTAAACCGGGTCGTAGCCCGTTTTGACCAGGTAAGTGCGGGCCGCGTCCGTCAGCGTCAGCTGGATGTGGCGGTCGGCCAATCTCTGCCTCAGGTTGGAGAGCTGGATGTCTACGATCTGCTTCAGGTGTTCCTCAGTTAGCGCGTGGAACACGATGATGTCGTCGATCCGGTTCAGGAACTCGGGACGGAAACCTGCGCGGAGTTCCTCCATCACTGCATTCTTCATGTTTTCGTAGGCGCGTCCTTCGAAGGCACCCCGGTATTCCAGGATGCGGTGACTGCCCACGTTGGATGTCATGATCAGGATCGTATTCTTGAAGTTTACGGTCCGGCCCTGGCCGTCGGTCAGGCGGCCATCGTCCAGGATCTGCAGCATGACGTTGAAAACGTCCGGATGCGCCTTTTCAATTTCATCGAACAGGACCACCGAATAGGGCTTGCGCCGGATCGCCTCCGTTAACTGACCGCCCTCTTCAAAGCCCACGTATCCCGGAGGCGCGCCGACCAACCGCGCCACAGTGTGTTTTTCCTGATACTCGGACATATCGATCCGGACCATGTTGTGTTCGTCGTCGAATAGATATTCCGCGAGTGCGCGCGCTAGCTCGGTCTTGCCGACGCCGGTCGGTCCCAAAAAGATGAAGCTGCCGATCGGGCGGTTGGGATCTTTCAGCCCGGAACGGGCGCGGATGACAGCTTCCGCTACCGCGGACACCGCTTCTTCCTGGCCGATCACGCGTTGGTGCAGTTCTTCCTCCAGGTGGAGCAGCTTCTCCATTTCTCCCTCGAGCAGGCGCGCAACCGGCACACCGGTCCAGCGGCTGACCACCTGCGCGATATCCTCTTCGTCGACTTCCTCCTTGAGCAGCTTATTGCCGCTGGACGCGACCGATTCGATCTCTGCGAGTTTCGCGGTAAGTTCGCGGAGCTTGCCGTATTTGAGCTCGGCGGCGCGGTTCAGATCGTAGGCGCGCTCGGCTTGCTCAATTTCGATCTTCACCTGGTCGATCTGCTCACGCAGTGTTCGCACCCGCTGAACCGCTTCCTTTTCGAGTTGCCAGCGGGCCTTTAGCTCATCGCTCTCCGCGCGCAAGTTGGCTATCTCCGCTTCAATCTTGCCGAGCCGTTCACGCGAGGCGGCGTCCTTCTCCTTCTTCAGTGCCTCACGCTCAATCTCCAACTGCATAATCCGCCTGAGGATTTCATCCAGGGCAGCCGGCATGGAGTCAATTTCCACGCGCAGCTTTGCGGCCGCCTCGTCCACCAGATCGATGGCTTTGTCGGGCAGAAAGCGATCGGAAATGTAGCGGTCCGAGAGCACGGCGGCGCTGACCAGCGCGGCGTCTTTAATACGCACGCCGTGGTGCAGTTCATAGCGGTCTTTCAGGCCGCGAAGAATCGAGATCGTATCTTCCACGCTGGGCTGGTCGACCATGACTGGCTGAAACCGGCGTTCGAGTGCGGCGTCCTTCTCGATGTACTTGCGAAACTCATCGAGCGTTGTAGCTCCGATGCAATGCAGTTCGCCGCGCGCGAGCATGGGCTTCAGCAGGTTGCCGGCGTCCATGGATCCTTCCGCTTTGCCGGCCCCAACCACAGTGTGAAGCTCGTCGATGAACAGAATGATCTCACCTTGCGCATCCTGAACCTCTTTCAGAACAGCCTTTAGCCGTTCTTCGAATTCGCCGCGGAACTTAGCGCCGGCGATGAGCGCGCCCATGTCGAGCGCAACAATGCGTTTATTTTTCAGGCCCTCGGTGACGTCGCCCCGGACAATTCTTTGCGCCAGACCTTCCACAATGGCGGTCTTGCCGACGCCGGGGTCGCCGATGAGAACCGGATTGTTCTTCGTGCGGCGCGAGAGTACCTGAATAACGCGGCGGATTTCTTCATCACGGCCGATGACGGGATCGAGTTTGCCTGTCGCCGCCATTTTTGTGAGATCCCGACCATATTTCTCTAAAGACTCGTAGGTGGCCTCGGGATTCTTGCTGGTGACGCGCTGGCTGCCCCGCACTTCGCGGAGGGCCTGCATCAGGCGGTCGCGGGTGATGCCGAGTTCTTTGAACACCTTCGATTCATCGGCGGCCGCGAGAAGGAAGTGCTCGACGGAGATGAAGTCGTCCTTCAGGCGTTTCGCCTCATCCTCGGCTTTGGTGAAAAGTTTATTGAGCCTCGGCGTTACATAGATCTGGTCCGGCGTGCCGGTAGGACCGGTCACCTTCGGGAGACGATCCAACTCCTGCTCGAGCCGGGCCCTGAGCGTATCGATATTGACACCTGCTCGCTTGAGAATGGATGTCGCGAGGCCGCCCTCCTGCGCAAGAAGGGCAAAGAGTAGATGCTCCACATCGACCTGCTGATGGCTCCGGCGGACGGCTTCGCTTTGTGCCGCCTGGAGCGCTTCCTGTGTTTTCTCGGTAAGGCGATTGATATCCATATCACGTTTCCTCCACTATTCCCGCCCGTGCCGCAGGGCAGGGGACCGCGGTCGTAACCCAATTTTTCTGCACTTCTGTTGCCAGCTGTTCGCGAGATGGTACACTCTGCATCGCATCGATGTCTCGACCCGATCCGTATCTATCGTTCAGCCGCGAAGAGTGGCGCAAGCTGCGCGCCAACACGCCGCTCCTGCTGGAAGAGGCCGAACTCTCGGCGGTGCGAGGTATCAATGAGAAGATTTCACTGCAAGAAGTGGAGGACATTTATCTCCCTTTATCGCGGCTGCTGAATTTGTATGTTGCGGCGACGCATGGGTTGCATAACGCAACGGACACCTTTCTTGGCGGAATCACACCCAGGGCTCCCTTCATCATCGGAATAGCGGGGAGCGTGGCCGCGGGCAAGAGCACCATTTCACGCGTTCTGCAAATCCTGTTGAGCCGCTGGCCGGACCATCCCCACGTGGAACTGGTGACAACGGACGGCTTCCTCTATCCCAACGAGACTCTTCGATCCGCGGGATTGCTTGAGCGGAAAGGGTTCCCGGAGAGTTATGATCTCCGGGCTCTGCTGTCCTTCCTCGCGGATGTCAAGGCCGGTAGTCCCGAGCTGAGGGTACCGACATATTCCCACCTGATCTATGACGTTGCCGACGGCAAGTTCCAGGTAATTCGCCGTCCGGACATCCTGATTCTGGAAGGCTTAAACGTGTTGCAATCGGGCGGCGCACGGCCAAGTCGCCTGTTCGTTTCGGACTACTTCGATTTCTCGATCTACGTGGATGCGGAAGAGGAAGCCATCGAGCGTTGGTATGTGGAGCGATTCCTCACCCTCTGCGCCACCGTATTCCGGCATGAAGGATCTTACTTCCACCGCTACGCCGGCCTCAGCGAAGACGAAAAGATTACAACGGCGCGCGGCATCTGGCACGCCATCAACTCCCCCAATCTCAAAGAAAATATCCGCCCTACGCGCGAGCGCGCCCATCTGATCCTCGAAAAGGGTTCGGGACATTTCGTGAAGCGCGTCCGGCTCCGCAAGCGATAAAGACCGCTACTCGACGAGGTACAGCCTGAGCGGGCGTTCCAGGTGGAACGTCACCACCGTTTCCGCCGGCACCCTGACAGCCTTTCCCCGAGTAACTGTCTGCAGAGCCCCTCCACCCGCCGCGCCGGCCACGGCGCCCACCGCGGCGCCCTTACCGCCGCCTGTTATCGAGCCCAGGATCGTTCCGAATATCGCGCCGCCTCCCACGAGTTTCGCCGTGCGGGCATTCTTGCCGATTCCCGCCCGTGTCCGTGCTATCTCGACGTCATCCGTGTTGACGAAATACCTGCGCCCGCCTACGATAACCGACTGAAGATCGAGGACAAGCTCGTCTTTTGGCGCCACCTGGCGCACGAGTACCTCAGCCGGAGAACCTTTCGGGATCGCCACGTTACCGTGGATATCGAGAACGTCCTGGTCGATCGTGGCGCTGTACACTCGACCTTCATCGGCCGTCCTGGAATCGATGGTCTGATTCAGACGCACCAGAATGTAAGAACCGGCCGGAATTGTCATCGCGTACTGAGCGGAAAGCGCAGTCGCGAGCGCTGCCATCAGTAGGCACGCTAGTGCCAGGGTTCGCCGGATTGAATGATAAGGCATATAGAGCCGTTCGAGGAATTTGCACGCGCTTTGCCACGCGGGTTTCTCTGGCGCTGGGCGAAATCGGGCCGCGGCGAGCCCCAGCAGTCTACAAGTAGAGGGGCCGCGTCCAAAACTCGAACTGGCATTAAAGCTGCCCTGGGGTGCTGGGCATGGCAATTCGCTCATTTACAAACGTAGATTCGGAAGAGCGGGCCGATACCCTCATAGACCTGGCCCTGGATTTGCGCTGGACCTGGAACCATTCGACCGACGACGTGTGGCGCGAACTGGATCCGGTGCTTTGGGCGGCCACACAGAATCCATGGCTGATCTTACAAGCTGTTTCGCAAGATAGATTGCGGCTGTGTCTTGCCGATCCGCGATTCGAAGATCGTGTGCGCGAGCTGCTGGAAAATACAAACAGGCTGGAAGCGTCGGATGCCTGGTTCCAGAAATCTCATCCCGGCGCGCCGGTCCGATCGGTGGCTTACTTCAGCATGGAGTACATGTTGAGCGAAGCGTTGCCGATCTATTCAGGCGGCTTGGGCAATGTCGCCGGCGACCAGCTGAAAGCGGTGAGCGATCTCGGCGTGCCCGTCGTCGGGGTGGGATTGTTGTACCAGGAGGGCTATTTTCGTCAGGAGATCGATTCCACGGGAGCGCAGGTCGCGGTTTACCCGTTCAACGATACCGGCCAATTGCCGATCCTTCCCTTGCGCGATCGGAACGGCGATTGGCTCCGGCTTAAGATCCCGCTCGCCGGCTCCCAGTTGTGGGTCCGTGCATGGGAGGCAAGAGTCGGGCGAACAAAGCTCTACCTCCTGGATACCAACGATCCCGCGAATCTTCCGGCGCATCGCACCATCACCGGGGAGCTCTATGGCGGCGGCTCGGAGACGCGCCTGCGACAGGAGATCGTGCTCGGCATCGGCGGTTGGCGTCTGCTTCGTGCCCTCGGTATACGTCCGGAGGTCTGCCACTTGAATGAGGGCCATTCCGGTTTCGCGCTCATCGAGAGGGCGCGCTTTTTCATGGAAGATAACAATCGGCCGTTCGATGTCGCGCTCTCGGTTACCCGCGCTGGAAATCTGTTTACGACACACACGTCTGTGACAGCCGGCTGCGATCGGTTCTCTCCGACCCTCATAGAGAAATATTTCAAAGGATATGCGGAAGAAAGCCTTAACATCTCGCTCCATGATCTGTCCGCGCTGGGCCGGGCGGATCCCAACGACGATTCTGAGCCGTTCAACATGGCTTACCTCGCAATCCACGGCAGCGGCGCCGTGAACGGGGTAAGCCGCCTGCATGGCCGGGTGAGCCGGCATCTTTTTGAGCCGCTGTTTCCACACTGGCCTGAAGCGGAGGTGCCGATCGGGCACGTTACCAATGGAGTGCACGTCCCCACGTGGGACTCGCCGGAAGCCGATGCGCTTTGGGAAAAGGCGTGCGGTAAAGAGCGGTGGCGCGGCTCGCTGGAGTATGTGGACGAGCAGATACGCTGCGTGGAGGATCACGAGCTGTGGCACCTGCGCAAGAAAGTCCGGAAGGCGCTGGTGGGCTTTGTACGGCAGCGGCTCCCCGTCCAGTGGATGAATCAGGGAGAACCTCCCGTCGAAATCGAGCGCGCCGCGCGGATATTCGACGAGCACCGCCTCACGCTCGGCTTCGCGCGCAGATTCGCCGTTTACAAGCGTCCGAATATGTTGCTGCACGATCAGCAACGGCTCACCCGCATACTGACCGACCCGCACCGTCCCGTTCAATTGATTCTCGCCGGCAAAGCGCACCCGCGGGACGAGCCAGGGCAGGCCATGATCAAAGAATGGAACGAGTTCATCCGCCGCGCGGAGGTGCGGGAACACGTCGTGTTCCTCGCCGATTACGACATGTCGATGACTCAGGAACTGGTCGCGGGAGTAGACCTGTGGCTGAATACGCCCCGGCGTCCCTGGGAAGCCTGCGGCACAAGCGGCATGAAAGTGCTGGCCAATGGAGGCTTGAACTTGTCCGAGCTGGATGGCTGGTGGGCGGAAGCATACGCCCCCGAGGTGGGATGGGCCATCGGCGACCGCCAGGATCACGGTAACGATCCCAATTGGGACGCCGCGGAAGCCGATGCTTTGTATTCGCTCCTGGAACAGGAAATCGTGCCGATGTACTACAACCGGGACGAACGCGGCATCCCGCGAGAATGGGTTAAACGTATCCGGGAGAGCATGGCCCGCCTCACGCCTGTTTTCTCGACGAACAGGGCTGTGCGGCAGTATACGGAAGAATATTACGTTCCGCTGGCCGCCGCCTATTGCACCCGCGCGGAACACCGCGGCAGAGTGGGAACGGAACTGCTCGCCTGGGAGCGAGAGATGATCTCGAAGTGGCACATCCATTTCGGCTCCGTTGCGATTGAAACGCGCGGCGCCGAATACTTCTACAGTGTGCCGCTCGACCTCGGTAGCATCAAGCCCGATGACGTCGAGGTGGAGATCTACGCCGGTCCCCAGGGTTCCGAACTGCCGTTTATCATGGCTATGGCGCTCGACCGCGCGGTTTCGGATTCACCGGGAGTGTACCTGTACGCGGCGGCTGTGCCTGCCGATCGCCCCGCCAGTGATTACACTCCGCGCGTCATTCCGCGCCGCAAGGGAGTCCTGATCCCGCTCGAATTGCCGTTGATCGCCTGGCAGAAGTAGTTTCTCCGAAATCCCTCGGGTTTGGCCGGGACAGCGGGGACGCGCGGCGACAGCCGCGTCCTTCGGGGCTACCCAAAAGACGGGCCTAGACTTCCAATTCACCGGGAGAAAACTCGTCCGCGTAACACCAGATCCAGCGCTCTCCTGGCTCGATCGAACGTACCAGCGGGTCTCCCACCGCTTTGAAATGTCGTCTCGCATGCTTGTTCTTCGATGAGTCGCAACATCCCACGTGTCCGCAGGTGAGGCAAAGCCGAAGGTGAACCCAGGTGTCACCGATTTTCACGCAGTCTTCGCAGACGTGCTTGTCTGTTGTAACAACCCTTATTGCATCGAGATGACTACACCCCACAGGTACCATTCGACCTCCTTGTCGCGCCGTTGCCTTTGCAGACGGGTGGCCAATTGACCGGTTGCCCGTGGCTTACCGATCGGGTAATCCGAGTCGGCACTGCCGTCGATCAGTGGAGGAGAGCGGTTGACGGGTAGACGGGAAGTCGTGACACGGCGGTCGCGCTGACCCGGGCGCCGGGCAAAATGAAGCCCACAACATTCAGCGGATCCGCGGGCGAAACTTCCACCGCCTCCGAAGCGCCGTCCCCGGCGCGCCGCACGGCACGCAGCAGATCGATCGCCTCCGGACGTGCGTACTGTTCGCCTGTAAAGCCTGCTACAAAGCGCCCGCCGCGGATCTTGCCCTGAGCTTCCATCCGGCGAAGCACGGGCAACAGTTCCCGCCACGGAGGTGCTACGGTCTCGCGCGCCAGGACATCCCGAAACAAAACGCCCCACCGAAGCAGTAGCTGTTCGGCGAAGCGTGCCGTGCGCACTTCCGGTGCAATCACGCTGGTTGCACGCGCCACCAGCGCCCACCGGCCCGCCGCGTGCCGGGGCCGGTTCCTGCTTCCCCTGCCTTCCCCGCGCCGCCGCTTGGGATCGATCAGAGCTCGCAGGTTTTCGAATCCGTCCGCAGTGACGAGCCCTCCGGCGGTCAACTCCCACAACGCATCTTCGACTTCGCTCGGGAGCCTGCGGGTCGCGCGGACCAGATCGGCGAAAAACGAGGCTCCGCGGGATGACAACGCTTCGAAAACATCCCGTCCTACATGTGACAGGCTGACAGTCTCAACCAGTCCGAAAGCCGGATCGATGAGCCAATCGGCATCTTCCCGCGCGAAGAATGAGACGGGCGCAAGCCGCGTGGGACGAACACGCCGCTCGGAATCGCTCAATGCTGGATGCGGAGAAAGACGAGCCCACGCCACCTCGCCGGAAAGACACAGATCATCCAGATTTTCGGGACTGTACGCCGAAATTCTACGGCTGAGAACGTCCGGTTCCCACGCCGATGACGGGATCTCGAAACCCTGGAGCTGGCGGACGATCTGCAGCAATCCATCGGCCCCGTGCAGTTGCGTGCCCGGATAGACGTGTTGCCATCGCAAGAGGAACTGATGAAACTGCGCAGCGGTGACCGGTTCGATCTCGCGCCGCAAGCGTCCCATCGTCAAACGGTGAATCCGCGCAAGGATACGCCGGTTGCACCACTCGATCTCTTCACCCGACGGGGATCGATACCGCCCCTGAAAGACCTGGCCTTCCGCTTCCAAGGCCGCGAGCGCGATGCGCACGTCAGCAACGGGCAGCGCCAGCCTCACGGCCAGTTCGGTTGCCGTTATCGGGCCCAGATATTCCATCCAGCCGCGGACCGTCGCCAGAGCGTCGTCAATGGAACCGTTGCGTTCAGTGGCAACCCAGAACTCGACGCCGTCCCGCCGCATGGAGACGGCACGGCCGGTCGCCTTTAACTCATCGAACATCGGCCGCCAGATCTCGGCGGCCGGACCCGCAATAAAGGTAAGCAGCGCGTCGTGGAGTTCATCCGCATCGCGCGGATCGGGCCACACTTCCGCCGTAACCTCGTCGATGCCGGCCGCATCCAGAATGCCGGCTCCATCGGCCGAATCCGTGCGCAACGCGCCTCGTAGCTGGACAGCTCGGGCGCGCCGCTCTTCGAGCGGAGCGTCGTCCAGGAAGGCGTAAGGATTCGCATTCAGGATCTCGTGCGAAAAAACCGACGGCGCTGGGTTGTCAATCGCCACTCTGCGAATCGTCCCCCGCTCGAGGCCCTCCAGCACTCGTTTGAGTCCGTCCAGATCCATCGCTTCATGCAGGCAATTCGCAATGGTTTCGTTGACAAGCGGGTGGTCCGGAATCCGAATGGGTCCGGTCAGGTTTTCCGCGCAAGCCACCTGGTCCGGAAACACGGATGCCAGCAAGTCATCCGAGCGCATCCGCTGAATCGGCGGAGGCACTTTGGTACCGCCGCGAAAACGCAGAATCGTGAGAGCCCGGCTGGCATTCCAGCGCCATCGCGTCCCGAACATGGGCGCGTCGAGCAGCGCCTCACGAAGAACTTGTTCAACCGAATGCGAGCGAAGAAACTCAAAAACCGATTCAAGCGGAAAAGCATGTTGGTCGCTCAGCGAGATCACGATGCCGTTGTCGGTCGCGGCCGCTTGCAGTTCGAAGTTGAATGTCCGGCAGAATCGTTTGCGCAGTGCCAGGCCCCAGGCACGGTTGATCCGCGATCCGAACGGCGCGTGAATTATGAGCTGCATTCCGCCCGATTCGTCAAAGAATCGCTCCGCGACGACGGTATCGCTGGCGGGCAAAGCGCCGAGCGATGCTACACCCGCTCGCAGATAGGCGATTGCCTGACTGGCGCCCCCATCATCCAGCCCGCACTCCGCCTTGAGAAATGCCGCTGCCTCTGCATCGCTGCCGGAGACGGCGCGCTCCCGCACTCGGGACACCGCGCCCGACAATTCGACCGACCGTCCGGGAGCCTCTCCTAGCCAGAAAGGCAGCGAGGGATTTGCGCCGTGAGCATCCTCCACGCGAACCTTCCCCTGCCCGACATGGCGGATGCGCCACGAGTGCGTGCCCAGCAGAAACACGTCGCCCGTGAGGCTCTCGACGGCAAAGTCCTCGTCGAGCGTGCCCACGGTCTTCCCTTCGGGTTCCGCGATCACGGAGTAGGCCGCGGTTTCGGGGATCGCTCCGCCGGAAGTGATAGCCGCGAGTCTCGCTCCCCGGCGGCCGCGCAGCCGGTGGTTGACCTGATCGCGATGTACCAACGCTCCACTGCGGCCCCGGGAAGTGGCAATGCCTTCCGACAACATCGTAACCACCGATTCATAATCGCTCCCGGACAAATCGCGGTAAGGATGCGCCGTGCGGATCAGCTGGTACAGATCCTCTTCGTCCCACGGCTCGCACGCCGTCTCGGCCGCAATCTGCTGGGCAAGAATGTCGAGTGCGTTTTGCGGAATCGCGATCCGTTCCAATTCGCCGCTGCGAACCGCATAGATCACTCCGGCGCACTCGATCAACTCATCGCGTGTCGTCGGAAAGAAGATGCCTCTCGGTTTCGCGCCGACCCAGTGACCCGAGCGTCCCACCCTTTGCAGCGCTACCGCGATCGATCGCGGCGACCCGATCTGAATCGCCAGATCCACGGTACCGATATCGATGCCGAGCTCGAGAGAGGCGGTCGCCACAACGGCTCGCAGCTCGCCGTTCTTCAGCCGCGCTTCGGCGTCATGCCGCAGCGCGCGCGCCAGGCTCCCGTGATGCGGCAGCACGGCGCTGGCGCCCAACCGTTCGCTCAGGGCGTGCGCAATGCGCTCCGATAAGCGGCGATTATTGACGAAGACCAGAGTCGTGCGCTCTCGCAGAATGTGGGCCGCCAGCCGGTCGTAAATCTCTTCCCACATCTCGCTCGTGGCCACAGCGCCGAGCTCATCGTTCGTGACTTCGACGGACAACCCCATATCCCGGCGATGACCGACGTCGATGATCCTTGCGGCGTCCGAGAGATAGCGAGCCACTTCTTCCACGGGCCGGACCGTCGCGGAGAGACCGATGCGTTGCGGCCGCGAACCGGTGTGATTGCGCGCTACCGCCTCCAGTCGGGCCAAAGTCAAGGCGAGGTGTGAGCCTCGCTTGTCGCCCACCACCGCGTGAATCTCATCGACGATGATCGTGCGAACGCTGCTCAGCATGCGCCGCGACCTGTCTGCAGTGAGGAGTATGAACAGGGACTCCGGCGTGGTGACCAGAATGTGGGGCGGCTCCTTAATCATCTGCTGCCGCTCCCACGCCGGTGTATCGCCGGTACGGACAGCCGTCCTGATGGGGGCGAGCGGTATGCCTTTCGTGGCTGCCAGCGCGGCGATCTCGGCCAGGGGCGCCTCGAGATTCCTCCGCACATCGTTCGAGAGGGCCTTCAATGGTGAAACGTAGACCACCTGAGTCTCGGCCGTCAGCGCATTGCTGCGTGCGGCACGCACCAGGGCGTCGAGGCAAATCAGGAACGCGGCAAGAGTCTTACCCGAACCCGTGGGCGCGGAAATTAATACATCGCCGCCGGACGCAATATCTCGCCACCCTGCGACCTGAGGCTCGGTCGGATTTCCGAAACGGTTGGTGAACCACTCAGAGACAAGTGGATCGAAATGGGACAGAGGCATACAAACGACGGTGGAACTACTCTATTCTCCCGCCATCCAAAATAATTGTCCAGACATGTAGCCGATGTCCCTTTGGTATCCGATCTGCTGCCTTTTCAGCTCACAACGGAGCACAAGGAAATGCATGATATATCGTGAGTTCGGCCCCACGAAACGCATGGTCGCGGCGATCGGCCAGGGGACCTGGTACCAGGACAGCGATGACCGGGAGTCGGCAATCGCAGCCATGCGCAAAGGCATCGATCTGGGCATGACCCACATCGACACGGCCGAAATGTATTTGTCCGGCCAGGCGGAGGAATGGGTTGGTGAAGCGATCGCCGGCCACCGCGACGATGTGTTCCTGGTTTCCAAAGTGCTTCCTCAGAATGCCTCCCGAACCGGAACGGTCATCGCCTGCGAGGGATCGCTCGCGCGTCTTGGCACCGACAGGCTGGATTGTTATCTCCTGCATTGGCGTGGGCACCACCCGCTCAAGGATACATTTGAGGCTTTCGACCAGTTGGTCCGCGAGGGAAAAATCCTCTCCTGGGGAGTCAGTAACTTCGATTTCCGTGACCTGAGGGAGGCCGAGGAGATCGCCGGCAAAAAACAGTCAGTATCCTGCGACCAGGTGTTATATCACCTGCAGGAGCGCTACATTGAGCGCGAGATAATCCCCTACTGCGAGAGACGCAAGATCGCAGTGGTAGCCTACAGCCCGTTCGGTCACGGTGATTTTCCGGAGAAGCATACGCCCGGCGGCGTCGTACTCCAGGAAATTGCCGAGGACCACAACGCAACTCCTCGCCAGGTCGCCCTGCGGTTTCTACTCCGATGGCCCGGGCTCTTCGCGCTTCCGAAGGCCTCCAACCCCGACCATACCGAAGAGAACGCAGGCGCGGCCGATCTTCAGCTGACGGATGTCGAGATCGAGCGGATCGATAAGGCGTTTCCGCCCGGCCCCCCCGGACGCCCCCTTCCGGTGCTGTAGTCCGGACTCATTTTCAGGAGATGCGACTATGACGGTCACGGCCACGAACGAGAAGACAGAAACAGGCCGTCCCACGTCCGACGAGTTGCTCTTCCAGCCCGCGACGCTGGGGCCATATCGTTTGCCACATCGAATGCTGATGGCTCCATTGACTCGCTCCCGCGCCCGCCAGCCAGGCAATGTTCCCACTCCTCTCAACGCGTGTTACTACTGGCAGCGGGCCTCTGCCGCCCTCATCATCACGGAAGCGACACAGGTGTCTCAACAAGGCCAGGGCTACGCCTGGACGCCGGGTATTCATACGCTTGACCAGGTGGAAGGCTGGCGCTTGGTTACCGACGCCGTCCATAAAGCCGGCGGTTTGATCTTCATGCAGTTGTGGCACGTCGGACGGATCTCTCATCCGTCGCTGCAGCCGGACGGGATGCTGCCGGTCGCCCCCTCCGCACTGCGGCCCCAAGGCGAAGCCTTTATCGAGAACGACAAGGGGGAGGGAGAACTGGTACCTTTTCTAACCCCCAGGCCCTTGCTGCTGGAGGAGATTCCCTACGTCGTTCGGCAGTACGCCCGAGGCGCAAAAAACGCCAAGGATGCAGGCTTCGACGGCGTGGAGATTCATTCCGCGAACGGTTATCTGCTCGACCAGTTCCTCAACTCCAGCACAAACCGGCGCGGAGATCATTATGGCGGCGTGATAAAAGATCGGATGCGGTTGCTCCGGGAAGTGGTAGCCACCGTGACCGAAGTCTGGGGTCCGGATCGCGTAGGCGTGCGGCTCTCGCCGCTCGGGACATTCAATGACATCCACGACGACAACCCGGAGGAGACTTTCGGTTCCGCCGCTCGAGAGCTCAGCGGCCGCGGGCTCGCCTATTTGCATCTCGTGAACCCCGCCACGACGGCGCTCGAGAGGGGCGCCGGTCCGGACCCCCGGTCTCAGCGCATGCTAGATCTGATTCGTAACGTCTACGGAGGCACTCTGATCATCGCCGGTGGCTTCGATCACGATACGGCAGAGCAATGGCTCCGGGAGGGCCGGGCGGATTTGATCGCCTTCGGCCGTAAATTTCTGGCGAACCCCGATCTGCCGGAACGATTCCGACTGCGCGCTCATCTGAACCGCGACAACCCGACCACCTACTACGGAGGCGGCGCCCTCGGTTACGTCGACTATCTCACGCTCGCCCAGGAGCGGGGCGAGGAACCGAAACCATGCATCGACGAAAGATGGCGATGAGACCTAAAACTGCAGCTTCAATCCCAATTGGATATTCCGCGGCGGATAAGCCGCCGAAATCGTTCCGAAACCGGTGTTGGAAAGGTTTGTCTCCGGCCCTGGAAGTTCGCATGGTTGAACGCATTCATGAAATCCGCGCGCATCCGCAGCTTCATATTCTCCCGGATGTTGAAAAACTTCGTGAGCGATAGATTGAAATACTGCTCTGCGAGACGCGTTTGAATCCGGGCTGGTCTGCTTCCACCGCGTACGGGCCGATAGAAAGGTTCTCGGCCACATAGAAGCCCCGATCATCGGTTTTCTCCACATGCGTGGCCTGCATGTCGGTATTTCTGACGGTGAGTTTGGCGCCCGCGACTGCGGCGCCGGACGGATCGCTGACGGTGCCGGAAATGCGGCCAAGTAATCGATTCAGGCTGGCTTGTAGGTGAATCCAGTTAGCCGCCAGCATACACAAATCCGCTTGTCGTGCATCCTCGTGGACTGAATCGTCTCCGAAATTCCTGAGGGGTTGGGTCGAGGACATGCGGCGGCAGCCGCGTTTTTCGGCGCGACATGAAAAGACCCGGCCGATAGCTGCATGTCGGTCGAGAACCACGAACTTGCCAGCCGAGCGCCCCCTACTTACCGGCTACCGATGCGAGTTGGGCCTTTGCCCGCTGAAAATCGCCCGTCTGGTAGCCGTACTGCCGCTGCGGCAAGGTGCGCATTTCCGCTTCGATCGCCTGCACGCGATTGCCCGGGTTGGGATGATCGGAAAGCAATTGCAGGCCGCGAGAGCCGCCTTGAGACTCCAACTTTTGAAACAGGTGAGCCATTTCGATCGGGTCGTATCCGGCGCCGGCCATCAGATGCGTACCAAGTGCGTCCGCTTCGCTCTCGGCGGTCCGGGAAAACTTCAGGAGAACCGAATTCGCGCCCAGCCCGATGCCGAGTTGGGCAAGCCGGCCCAGCATGCCGCCGCCGGAACCCGCCAGGTCGCCGGCCAGAGCGGCCGGCAGCGATATGAATTGCTGCTTCGTCGCTTCATGAGTGCCGTGACGGAGAATTACGTGAGACATTTCATGCGCCATCACACCTGCCAGTTCACCCTCGTTGTCTACCGTCTTAAGCAGGCCGGTGTAGATGAACATGGGTCCCCCGGGAAGTGCGAACGCGTTGACCTGTGGATCGTTCAGCACCGTGAATTGGAACTGGAAGCCGCTGGCGCGAGCTTCTGGCTGTTGCGCGAGGCGCTGGCCGATCCGGTTAACATAATTCTGAAGAAACTGGTTCTGAACGGGCTGACTCTTCTGGGTGACTTGTTTTGCCGCCTCCTGGCCGAGCTGAATGTCTTGTTGCGGCGAGAACAGGTTGAAGCCGGGGCGAAGCGGCTCACCCGGGTTTCTGGCCCCGACCAAGCTCGGCAGCGAACCAGAAATCATCAGCGTTGTGAGAAGGCAGCGCTTAATCATATTTTACTTTCTCCAATAGGCTGACACGCCTTTCCGCAGCCCCCCTCTACCGAACTCAAGGGAAGCCATCGCCGGGTAGAGGGGGCTGATGGCCTGCCGCCATTTCGTCGACGGGGCGTCTCCCGGCGGAAATAATCTTTCGGGTAATGGCGTAGACGATATCGGTGTGATCCTGGAGCGTGCCATGGTGAGATTCTCGACTGAAACCGCGCCGCGGCGCCCGATAGCTTGGCAACGCCTGAAATGCGACGGAACGCCCGCCGATATTATACATAAATCACCTCGCCATGAGCGACGTCCTTCTGTTCCCGGCAGCACATGAATCGGCGTGCCGGGCAAGACCCGATGCCTTCACGATACCCGGACTGTGAACCAGACTGTCACCTGTTGCCCTTAACGCCCATTTGTTCCGGGGTCCAGGGATCGGATAGACTATGAGTTTCAACACTGGCGCGAAACGTGAATAGCAGAAGCGCGAAGATTCATAACCGCGTCACTTCTGGAGCGTCGAGTGGAAAGGGAACAGGTTTTCATGAAGTTTTTCAGGCCGCAGCGCCTGACCGCCGTCTTCGTATGCATTCAGGGCCTCATATCCCTCACGCCGGCACGGTCTCAAAGCCCCGCAGCACAGCAGTCGCCCGCCGCGCCCCCCGCGCCCCAGCAGAAAAAGCCCGCGAACCCTTTTGAAACTGTTCCGCAGGAGCAAACCCCGCCCAAACCGACTCCTCCTCCTTTTGAAGCGCCCAAGGTCGCCCCCGCCCCTCCCGGCGCCAAACCGGTTGCTGGCAACACAATCGCGGCCATCGAATTTCGCGGGTCGCGCCGCGTCCCGCAGGACACACTGCGCGCCATGATCTTCTCAAAGGTCGGCGAACCATATAGCGAAGAGACCGCGCACCGCGATTTCATGGCGCTGTGGAACACCGGTCGCTTCGACGATATCAAGCTCGAAGCCGAGCAATCGCCTCAGGGTCTCATCCTCCGCTTTATCGTCACGGAACGCGCCGTCGTTCGCACCATCCGTTACGAGAACATCCACTCCATCACCACATCGGAAATCCTCGACCGGTTCAAGGAACGCAAGGTCGGCCTCGTCGTGGAATCGCAGTACGACCCGAACAAGGTCCAGCGCGCCGCCGTCGTCATCAAGGAATTGCTCGCCGAGCGCGGCCGCCAGTTCGCGATCGTCGAGCCCATCGTGCACCGCGTTCCGCCCAGCTCACTCGAAGTCATCTTCAACGTGAACGAAGGGCCAAAGGTCAAGGTCGGCCAGATTACCATCCTCGGTAATGAAGTCTTCAGCTCGAAACAAGTCATTCGAGCCATGAAGAATCTGAAACCGATTGGCCTTCCTCACTCCATCCTCTTCGAAAGTCTGTTCGCCAAGACTTTCGACTCCAGCAAGCTCGAGGAGGACAAGGAGCGTATCCGCGACGCCTATCAGACCAAGGGTTATTTCTCCGTCAAAGTCCTCGATCAGAAGGTTACTCTGGTCGATACGGCCGGCGGCAAACGGAGCCCGTCTTCATTCTTTCTGAAATCCAAACCGGGCAAGAAGGCCGACATCACCATCCCCGTCGAAGAAGGCCATCTTTACCACCTGCACAAGATCAACTATGTCGGGGTCAAGCTCTTTCGAACGCCCGAGGTCCTTTCGAAGCAGCTCTTTAAGATGGATAACGGCGACGTCTTCTCGACCTCCAAACTGCGCGATGGTATCAAAAATCTGACGAAGCTGTATGGCGATTTCGGCTACATCGATTTCGTCCCCGAGCCCGAAGTGGATATCGTCCCGGGTACCGACACCGTCGACCTCACTCTCACAGCAGATGAAGGCAAGCAGTTCTTCGTTCGCCGCATCGAGTTCACCGGCAACACTACGACGCGCGACAAGGTCATCCGGCGCGAGTTGCTTCTTGATGAGGGCGATATCTACAGCGCCCGCCTCTGGGACGCCAGCATCTTGCGCCTGAACCAGCTCGGTTATTTCGAAGTGCTCAAGGAAAACGAATCCTACGAGCTGAAGCGCAACCCGAACTCGAACACGGTGGATATCCTCCTGAAGCTGAAGGAGCGCGGAAAGAATCAGATCGGCCTGAATGGCGGCGTATCCGGCATCGCGGGCAGCTTCGTCGGATTCAACTATTCCACCAATAACTTCCTCGGGCTTGGCGAAACGCTTTCGCTCGAAAGTCAGCTCGGCACGCGCATACGTGACGTGGTCTTCGGCTTTACCGAGCCGCACGTTCTCGATTCTCAGGTCCTGCTGGGCTTCAACGTCTACATTCGCCGCTACAATTACGATCAGGCGCGCGAAGCTTCCGTTCTCTCCAATACGAACCTGAGCGCCTACTACAATGCGCTCGGTAGCCAGAACCTGCTGAACTACGTGCAGGATTCGAAGGGCGCGTCCGTCTCGGCCAGCTATCCGATCAAGCGAAGCTTCGCGCGCGTGGGTATCTCCTACGGGTACGACGTCTCCAGCATCACGAGCAAGACCCTCGGCGCCACCAATTACTTCCAGTACCTTTTCTTCAACCAGATCAGCGGTCCCAATGCGCTCGAAGGCGTGAGGACCAGCCATATCACCCCCTCATACACTTACAACTCTAAGAATCATCCTCTGAACCCCACCGCGGGCAAGAGTATCTTCCTCTCGGTCGATTTCGCCGGCAGCTTTCTCGGCGGCACAGTAGACACCATCCGCCCCTCGGTAGATCTGCAGTATTTCCACGTCTCGCCCAAGTGGAAGAAGAACGTCCTAGCGTTCCACTTTCTGGGGTCCACCTACACCGGATACGCCGGGCACGTTATCCCCCCGTACTCCCGAACTTACATCGGTGGCGAGCAGGATGTCCGCGGCTTCGATTTCTACGGAATCAGTCCGATTGCGTTTATCGCGAGCCAGGCTACCGTGCCGATCCTCAATAACAACGGAACCCAGCGGACCCAGGTCCAGAACATTAACGGCATCCCGACCACCGTCAATGCCACGCAGAACATCCCCACATACCAGATCATCACGCCCGGCGGTGATACTCAGGCTGTCGCCAATTTCGAATACCGCATTCCGATCTTCGGGCCGGTGACCATGGCTCTGTTCTATGATGCCGGACTGAATAAGATCCTTTTCCCGAATCAACTGCGTATGAATCCGGACCGCATCAATCAATTGAATACGCTATTCCCGCAGGCTGCCTTCAGCGGCAAAGTGCTGATCGCGCCGCACACTCAAAACATTCGCATGTCCACGGGAATCGAGTTCCAGGTGCTGCTCCCTATCGTTCAGGCGCCGTTCCGCGTCTACTACGCCCTCAATCCATCCCGCGTCTCCGAAAACATCCAGACGCCCGTCGTGGCCGACCGTTCGTATTTCCCGAATACCGCTTCTTACTTGAATGCGATCTCGCAATTCGGCGTGAATTATCCTTTCCACGAGAAACGTGGTACTTTCCGATTCACCATCGGCCGGACCTTCTAAGATCATCAATTCAGACGTGTTAGTATCGAAGCAAATCCACAGGAGTGAAAAAAACATGAAATCTAAATTTGCAATCCTACCGCTCTTGGGTGTGGGAGCCGTGCTGCTCGCGTCCGGCTTGAGCGCTCAGACCCCTGCCTCCGCGGCGCCGGCTCCGGCCACTCCAAGCGCCCCGGCCGTCGTCCCCTCCAAAGTCGGGGTCATCAATATCCAGGAAGCTCTCATCAACACCAAGGACGGGCAGAAAGCCGCCGGCGAGCTGAAAACCAAGTTCGCGCCCAAACAGTCCGAAATTGAAAAGAAACAGGCCGATATCTCCGGGCTGCAGCAGCAGTTAAGCAAGGGCGCCAACACGATGAGCGAAGACGCCAAGCAGAAGATCATGCGCGATATCGATCAGAAGAACGTCTTGCTGAAACGCGATACCGAAGACGCCACCGCTGATCTCGAGCAGGAACAGCAGCGCATCATGGGCGATCTGGGCGCAAAGATGATCAGCGTGCTGAACAAGTACGCGACGGAGAACGGTTATGCGCTCGTGATCGACATCAGCAGCCAGCAGACGCCTGTGCTCTTTGCTTCCAACACCATCGACATCACGCGCGAAATCATCGTGCTCTACGACAAGGCCCCGCCCCAGGCTGCCCCGCCAAGCGCTTCGCGTCCCCCGGCCGCCCGTCCGGCAACTCCGCCCGCGGTTCCGAAGAAGTAGGCCTGCACTTACTGCGAGCGGCAGAGTGCTAGACTGAAATCGAAGAGGTTCTTACGTGAAAACGTTCCTCGCACTCATCGCTATTCCGGCCTGCTTAATTCCAGCGTGCTTGGCTCAGCGCTACACCGCGCCGGGGCGAGTGGTCTTTACGAATCCGAGCGGCTTCGGAAACGTTGCCTTCCCCGGCACCGGGACGGGTCCTCAGGCCACTTTCTCGTACCGTCTTGGGCAGACGGTTGCAGGCAACCCGGTCGGGTACGGCAACGGCAATGGAGCCAGGCGCTCCCGTGTTTACGCCTACCCGGTCTTCATCGGTGGCGGCTATTATACCGATCCTTCCGCGTACGGCTATGCAGGTCAGGGTCAGGGCCAGCCGCCGGTTAACGTCACCGTCGTCAACGCTCCGCCGCAGGTGCCAGGGGTTGTCATTAATCAAAACTTTGGACCCCCGCAGCAGCCGGACACCGGGGCGAGCGAAACAACGCACGTCTATCAGCCCCCGCCTCCCGCTCCCGACAACACCGCCGACGCGCCCCAGCAGCCGCACTATTTCCTGATCGCATTCAAGGACCACTCGGTGTATTCGGCACTGGCATACTGGATCGAAGATAAGACCTTGCACTACGTCACGCCGCAGCAGACGCATAATCAGGCGTCACTCGATCTGATTGATCTCGACTTTACCAATAAGTTGAATCAACGCTAGGTCGCCTTCCAGGAAGTCGTAGCGGTCGAGCTGTGACCGCTGGCACCACTCAATACGCTCAAACACGAGATTACGGATCTCACCGGCAAACTCGGTCACGGAAAAGAATAGTAACTGAATCGACGCCTTGCCCGGATAAGCGTATTCGTAGCGGGCAAATTCGGCCCCGATCCGCGCCGCAATCCCGAGCTCTTCGCGCAATTCACGCGAGAGCGCCGCGGTCGGTTCCTCGCCGGACTCCACTTTTCCGCCCGGGAACTCCCACTTCAGCGGATGGGCTCCATCCGGCCGCCGCTGGCAGATCAGGACCTTGCCATCGCGTTCGAGTATCCCGGCAACCACGGTAAGCATGCCATATTGGAGCACGGATGAACCCGAAGCTGATCGATCACTTTCAGAACCCCCGCAACGTTGGCGAACTCCCGCCGCCGGCCATCACAGTGGAAGTATCGAACCCGGTTTGCGGCGACATTCTTCGCCTTTCGGTTCTCTTCGAGAATGGCCGCCCGGCCGCCGTTCGCTACAAAACGAGAGGTTGCACAGCCAGCATCGCAGCCGGCAGTGCGCTAACGGAACTAATCTTGAGCAAGGCCCCGCAATCGATCCACGCCGCCGACATTGAAGCCTCACTCGGCGAACTCAGTCCTGAATCGAAACACGCAGCCGTGCTCTGCATGGACGCGCTGAAGCGTTTGCCACGCGCTGGACGCTAGTCAATCATCGGCAGTATCGTCCAAGCACCGGCAGTATCCTCCACGCAGCGGCAGCATCGTCCGCGTAGGACAGGCCATCGTTTTCTGTGGCCTGTCGCTCTTCAGACAAAATTCCGGTCTGGTCCGCGAATTGCCTGAGCAAACCGAATGTATTCCAGTTCTCGATCGACACTCCCCCTGTTGTATTGCACAGCACTATCTCTGTCCGTAGCCTCTGCGCAGCCATCAGCCAGGCTACATACCCTCTCCGGAAATACTCACGTTGAAGCGAGCGCCCAAAACGACCGCGGAAAAGTCGTGGATAGCTTTACGATGGAACACATGATCCTTCAATTGAAGCGAGAGCCCGACCAGGAGCAGGCCGTGAAGGATTTTATCGATCGACAGCACGACCCGGCATCGCCCGACTTCCACAAATGGCTAACTGCGGCTCAGTTTGGCCAACTTTACGGGCCGGCACAACAGGAGATTGAAACGGTCACGACGTGGTTGGAATCCAACGGTTTTACCGTGAACGCCGTATATCCCAGCGGCATGTCGATCGATTTCTCCGGAACCGCCAGTCAGGTGCTGACGGCGTTCCACACCGAGATTCACAAGCTTTCGGTGAACGGAAAGGATCACATCGCCAACATGAGCGATCCGCAGATCCCGGAAGCACTGGCTCCGGTAGTGGCGGGGATTGTCTCGCTGCACGATTTCAGGCCGCACTCCATGAAGAAATCGCGCGCTAAATACACAGTCGCTCGGGGCGGCTCCACTTATCAGCTCGTGACACCGGCGGATTTGGCAACCATCTACGATTTGAACGCGGCCTTTGCTGCGGGATATACAGGTCAGGGCCAGACCATCGCTTTGATCGAGGACAGCGATCTTTTCAGTACGAACGATTGGAACACTTTCCGAAGCACGCTCGGGCTGGCGGGTTACACATCGGGATCGTTGACCACCGTGCATCCGGCGCCGACGGGCGGCCGGACGAATTGCGCCGATCCCGGAGTGGTTGGCCCGGACGATGGAGAGGCCATAATAGATGCCGAATGGGCCAGCGCCGCCGCCCCAAACGCGGCAATCCAGGTGGCGGCTTGCGCGAGCAGCTCAACCACGTTCGGGGGCCTGATCGCTTTACAAAACCTGATCAACAGCAGCACGCCGCCCCAGATCGTGAGCATGAGCTTCGGCGAGTGCGAGACGGGCAACGGAGCAACCTCGAACGCGGCCTTCAATGCGGCATATCAGCAGGCGGTCGCGGAAGGCGCGTCGATATTTGTCGCGGCCGGCGATGAAGGCGGCGCGAGCTGCGACGCCGGGGGCGTGGCCGCCACACATGGCATCGCGGTAAGCGCGTTCGCCTCGACGCCTTACAATGTGGCGGTCGGCGGGACCGATTTCAACGATACCTTGCAAGGCACGAATAACACGTATTGGGGAACTTCGAATAGCTCGACTTATGGGTCGGCCCTCTCGTACATTCCGGAGATTCCATGGAACGACTCATGCGCGGGCGGCCTGCTAGCCGCCTACGCGGGCTACCTGACCGGTTATGGCGCGAACGGCTATTGCGGAAGCAGCGACGCGGAGACAAGTGGCACCCTTGCCGTGGCAGCTGGAAGTGGGGGGCCGAGCGGATGCGCGACGGGAACTCCCGCGAGCAATCTGATCGTTGGAGGCACGTGCCAGGGATACGCCAAGCCCTCTTGGCAAGCAGGGGTCGCGGGTCTGCCGAACGACGGCGTACGCGACATCCCCGACGTGTCTCTCTTCGCCGGAGACGGAATCTGGGGACACTATTATGTGGAATGCTTCTCAGACGTAGCAAACGGCGGCGCGAAATGCACGGGCGCTCCCATCAACTGGAGCGGTGCCGGCGGTACCTCTTTCGGGGCGCCGATCCTGGCGGGCATTCAGGCGCTGGTGAATCAAAAGATGGGGGCGCCTCAGGGAAACCCGAACCCGGTTTACTATAAACTGGCGGCGAGTTCCGTCGCCGCGTCCGTATTCCACAACATCACCGCCGGCGATATCGCCGTGAACTGCTCCGGTGGATGGAACTGCTTCGGGATCGCCTTCGAAGCCAGAGGCCGCTCTGTGAGTTTGTTCGATGGCAATGGCGGTCTCTCCAGTTCCAGCCAGGCGTACACACCGGCGTTTGGAGCCGCCAGCGGTTGGAACTTCGCTACCGGGATCGGCAGCGTCGATGCCTATAATTTGATTTTGAATTGGAGCAAAGGCCAGTGAAGGTTAAATCCATGCATAAGACAATCGTTCTTCTCAGTGCCGCTTTTCTCTTGACCGTTTCGCCAACACTGGTCAAGGGCCAGAGCTTCGATACGAGCGGTACCGCGAACCTCACCGGCCAATATTTTTTCCGGTACGTAGTATTCGGTACCGGCACAAATGGCAATGTCACGGAAGGTTGCAGCGTCAGTGGGGTAATGACATTTGACGGCAAAGGAAACTATACAACCTCGAATACGCAGCTCTACGATTCGGCGGGTACGACAACCGGCTCCTGCTCCGCGCCCAGCACGGGAACTTATTCAGTCCAGTCGAATGGAATCGCTCAGATCGACAACCCGATTTTCTCAGCGACTCTTTTTGGCGCCTTCAGCCAGCCCGTGGTGACGGCTAGCTCGACCGAAGATGGCTACGAGGATTTGTTTGTCGCGATTCAAGCGCCCACAACCACCGTCTCGAATAACTTTCTCTCGGGCGCATACACCCTCGGCACGTTCGATCTTTTCAACGGCCCGAACGGGCTGGCGCAGCAGGGCTACTTCACCGTCAATGCTGACGGAAACGGCAATATTTCAACGATCGCCCTGACTGGGTCGATCCAGAACCAAAGCGCGGCCACTGTGACGCAAAGCATTTCGGGCTCGACCTATTCGATTTCAGGGGCCGGAGTTGGAAGCTTGAATGTGCCGGCGAGCGTTTCAAACCAGATTGTCAGCGGCGCCAAAATCTTCTATGTCTCGGCAGACGGCAACTACGTCCTGGGAGGTTCCTCAACGGGCTCGGACCTGATATTTGGATTCAAGGCTGCCGCCGGCACAAGCTCCAATTCACTTTTGAACGGCACCTATTTCATCGCGGGAATGGATGAGAATGTGGCGCAGAAGTTTCTGGACGCTTTCTACGGCGGGATCAACGCGAATGGGAGCGGGACTCTTCTCTGGCACGAGCGCCTCGATGATGTCGCCAACGCCATTACCTATGACAACACATTCAACAGCGGCGTCACCATTGGCGCCAACGGATCATATAACAATGGGCTTTACACGACTCTAATTGGCGTGAGCGGCAAGGCGATGATGCTGCTCGGTTCCGGTCAGCAGTTCTCTTTGACCATCGGAGTCCAGGCTCCTTCCGTTACCCCACCTTCAGGCGTTTGGATCAATCCGATTGGCATCACGAACGCGGCTAACTATACACCGATTACTAATTCCTATGCTCCAGGCGAGCTGGTGAACATCTATGGGACCTTTGGCGTAGCCTCGCAGGTAGACCAGGCGATCCCGATTCCCACTACTTTGGGCGGCGTGCAGGTACTGGTGAACGGGCAGGCGGCTCCTGTCTATCTGGTCAGCGCGAACCAGATCAGCGCTTTGATTCCGTACGAAGTCTCGGGCCAGTTTTTCGCCACCTTCCAGGTTGTCGTGAATGGAACGAAATCGAACGCCGTGAGCGTGTATCTCGCCAACTCGGCTCCGGGCATCTATACGCTTACCCAGAACGGAGTGGGGCCGGGAGCGATTCTACATTCCAACTACACCGTAGTATCGGATAGCAGCCCGGCGATGCCCGGCGAGACCGTCAGTTTGTACATGAACGGTTTAGGTGCGGTGACGCCGGCGGTCGCCGACGGGGCGGCCGGCCCCAGCAGCCCGTTGAGCAATGTCAGCGGCACTGTTGCAGTGTTTCTTGACGATGGTGTAGATCCCCTTGCACAGGCGACCGTTTCGTTCGCCGGACTGGCGCCTGGATTTCCGGGCCTGTATCAGGTCAATTTCGTCGTGCCGGCAACCGGCCTGGGCAATGGCCATGTTTACATTTCATTCCAAACGAATGAGGCGACGACGGAAATGTCGACGATCAGTCTTGCGGGGTTTTCACACGCCGCAGCGCAGATCGCTCCCGGTCACCGCGTTTCCCTCGGACGTGGCCCGGTTACATCGGCCCCTGCGACCCACGGACTCGCAGCGGTAAAGAGCCGCCGGCGTGCTTTGGCTGCAAGGCCCACTGAACGTTAAGGCCGGGTAAACTGGTCCCCGGAACCGATTCTAGGAGAGAATAGGGCCTTTTTATCTCATACAGGGGGCGAATCACGCATCGCCCCCTGCCCACAGTAGCTTCTGGGGGGATATATTTTCCTTGAGACTTGTCAAGGAGATCAAGAAAGTGAGAAGCCCTGTTGTCTTTGTCACAATTGCTTTGCTTGGCTTCGCAGGCTCCGCGGTCGCTCAGACGCCCACGGGTACGCTCCAGGGTAGTGTCGTCGATCAATCGGGCGGTGGGGTCGCCGGCGCGGTGGTCCGCGTAACGAACGTGGGCACAAACGAAAAGAAGGAGCTGCAAACCGACTCATCGGGCCGCTACGTTCTTCCATTTCTAAATCCCGGAACATACACGATTGAGGTAGAGGCCAAAGGCTTCCGCACGGCTCGGGAGGAAAACGTAAAGATCGATGTCGGTCAGAACCGATCGGCAGATTTCGCCATGACGGTCGGAGCAGTTAGCGAGTCCGTCCAGGTTGAGGCGGCGGCAACTCCGCTCGACACCAACTCGGCCACTCTGGGTGAGGTTGTAGACACAAAGAAGGTGGTGGATCTGCCGCTTAACGGCCGGAATCCTTTCAGTTTGGCCACGTTGGTACCCGGGGTAAACAATGTTGGCGGGGCCTCGACGCCTCACATAGGGGGGTCGCGGAATGCCGTCAATGAACAGCAACTCGATGGCGTCAGCAACATCCTGCCGGAGAACAACGTAGGCAATAACGTATCCGCTTACACTCCAATTGTCGATTCCGTGGCCGAATTCAGCGTTCAGACGAACTCGCTATCCGCGGAGTACGGCAGATTCGGAGGCGGAGTGATCAACTTAGTCACCCGCTCAGGCACGAATCAATGGCACGGCGGACTGTTCGAGTTTTCCCGCAACGCGGTGTTGAACGCCAATGATTTCTTTGCTAACCGGGCAGGCCGCGCCAAGCCGGATTCTAATGACAGGCAATACGGCGGCACCTTTGGCGGCCCGATTGATATACCCCGCGTATACGACGGCCACAACCGGTCATTCTTCTTTGGGGGATTCCAGGGGGAGAACGCTAGCGCGGCCGCGATTACGACTGACACGGTACCGCTTCCCGCTTTCCGGACTGGCGATTTCTCGAGCTTGGGAACCACCATCTATGATCCGTTGACGGTACACACCGACTCCGTCACGGGCAAGATGGTACGAGACCCGTTTCCCGGCAATATCATTCCGGCAATCCGGTTTGACCCGGTCGCCGTGAAGGCATTGACTTATTTCCCCAGTCCGAATGCGGGAGGCCCGGGAGCGCAAACGAACAACTTCATTGCGACGGGGAGCACCAGCAGTAACAGCTATCAATTCGATAGCCGGGTCGACCACAATTTCACCGACATGTGGCACATGTTTGTTAGGTTGTCCCATAACTGGAATGACAATACGCCCTTGTTCGATTACGGTAGTTCCAACCCCGCGTCCCAGGGTGGAAGCGGCTTCGTCACGGGCGGAGCCTGGAGCGCATCGATGGATCACACGATTACGTTTACGCCAACACTCGTCGGTGACTTCCGGTATGGCTTCGCGCGATCCTATGTGACGGATACTCCTCTCGGGGCTGGTTTCCAGCTCACGTCTCTCGGGCTTCCGCAGTCGCTGCAGAATGTCGCCGCGCAGCGCGTCCTGGAATTCCCGCGCTTCGCGTTTTCGAACGGCGCGGGGCTGGGCAACACCGGCTATGTCGATCTGATCGAAAACCCGCTGGCCCACAGCTTCACCGGCAGCCTCACGAAGATAACGGGCAGACACTCCGTGAAGTTCGGCGGGGAGTTCCGGAGGCTGTTTATCAATTTCACTCAATACGGCTACCCGGACGGCCAGTTCAACTTTGACAGCACCTGGACGCAGCAGGTTCTGAACAGCGCGAACGGCACCGGGTCGCCTTACGCTTCTTTCCTGCTCGGACTGCCAACTGGCGGCCAGGTGACGCATGAACCGACCGCTGCGGACGCAAGCAGCTATATGGCGCTATATGTCCAGGATGATTTCAAAGTTACAAGAACGCTCACCGTGAACGTTGGCCTGAGGTGGGACGTGGAATTCCCCCGCACGGAGCGCTACAACCGCCTGTCTTACTGGGATCCGTCTCTGCCATCCCCCATTCAAGGGAAAGTGCCGGCCGGCGCCTGCGCCTATTGCGGCAACCTCGTCGGACAAATGGTTTTTGTGGGCACGCCGGCAAGCAAATTTGGCCGTAACCAGGGGCCGATTCAGTGGAAAGATTTCGGTCCGCGGGTGGGCTTTGCCTGGAATGCGCTCGATAAAACAGTTATCCGTTCCGGATTTGGGATCGCCTATGCACCGTCCGCTCTTCAAGCGGCGGGCACTACCGGTGCCCCGGGCGTTCAAGGGTTTGGGGGGACCACTCAGGTACAGACTAGTTTCGACAACCAGGTCACGATTCACTCCACATTAAGCAACGCGTTCCCGGATGGATACAATCTGCCGCTCGGCGCCGCGGGCGGACCCTCGACCAACCTCGGACTTGGCATTGGAGAGTCGTTCTTCGATTCCTATCGGAATCCATATTCGATCGAGTGGAATTTCAACATTCAGCGGCAGCTGCCAGGCGACATGACGGTTGAAGTCGCATATCTTGGAAATCGCGGACTGTTCCTGGTGGATGGTGAATTAGGCCAGCCTTATTCCCAGTTGAATCCCAGCAATCTTGCACTCGGAAATCAGCTACTGACACAGGTGCCGAATCCGTTCTATGGCATTATCACCACTCCTGGATCCCCTCTCAGCCAGCCGACGATTTCGTACAACCGCGTGCTCCGTCCGTTTCCTCAATATGACGGTGTGAGCACATTCCGCAAACCGCGGGCCGATTCCATCTACCATGGCATGACGGTCCGGATCGACAAGCGCTTCTCGAGAGGGCTGACCTTCCTGGTTGCCTTCACCGCCGGCAAGAGCATGGATAACTCTGCGGCTGCTGTCGGCTATCTCGGCCCGATTGGCGCGACTCGCGCGGATCAATACAACGACCATCTGGAGTGGGCGGTCTCCCCGCAGGACATTTCCCGCCGTTTGGTGACCAGTTTCGTCTATGAGCTCCCCTTCGGCCGAGGGAAACAGTTCGTTGGCTCGGCGCCGGGTGTAGTGAACCTGCTCGTATCGGGTTGGCAGGCCAACGGCATCCTCAGTTGGCAGACCGGTACGCCGATTATCATTGGCGGCGTGGTGAATCAGACCAACATTTTCACCGCCGCTCAGCGACCGACCAACAACGGACATAGCGCGGCCCTGAGCAATCCGACCATTGATCGGTGGTTCGATACGTCGGTGTTCTCGCAACCCGCGCCGTTTACGATCGGCAACACCGGCCGTACCCTTCCCGACGCCCGAACGCCGGGGATTGCCAACGCCGACCTGTCTCTGTTCAAGAACAATTATTTCGGTCATGAGAGCAGGTATAACCTGCAATTCCGAATCGAAGCATTCAACGCCCTGAACCACGCCCAGTTTGGGAGCCCGAATACCAGTCTTCAAGCCGGCAACAGTTTCGGCGTAATCACGTCGACGGGAGTTTCGGCGCGGCAAGTACAGTTAGCAGCGAAGTTTCTCTTCTAATTGAGTTGCTTGCGAGGGATACCTGAATTCTTCGCGGAACCTTGAGGTGACACCGGGTTCGAAATTGGTCCGGCTCATTCTCAGCTCCGCGAGCTGAGCAGCCTTATGAGCCGATTTGCAATTCTCTGTCCGCCTGTTGCCGGCCACTTGAATCCGATGTGCGCGCTCGGCTCTCGATTGAAGACTCGCGGCCATCACGTTACCCTGATCAACATTCCCGATGCCGAGTCGATAGCACGCGCGGCGGGTCTCGGCTTCCACGCGATCGGCCAGGCTGAATTTCCACCTGGATCGGTGCGGGCCAGGCAGGATGTACTTGCCGGGATGAGCGGCTGGAAGGCCCTGCGACACTCGCTCGCATCCTTTCGGCAGACGGCCGCGGTCATCCTGCGCGACGCGCCGAAAGCGATTCAGGATGCGGAAATCGATGGCTTGATCATCGATCAGGTGACCTCTCCCGGTTCTACCGTCGCCGAATACCTCCGCTTGCCCTTCGTTCACATTGCGTGCGCCATGCCCATCAATCGATGCGCCGCCGTTCCGCCCTGTGTATTTGGCTGGAGCTATCGCGAGGGAGCATCCGCTAAATTGCGAAACCAGGCCGGGAATTTTCTGCTCGACTGGACCACCCGCCCGATGCGGCAGACTATTCTCAAACAGCGGCGAGCCTGGGGCCTTTCCAGGCCCTCTCATCCCAATGAACTGCTTTCCGGTTTGGCCCAGATCTCGCAACTGCCGCGCCCTCTCGACTTTCCCAATCCATCACTCCCGGAATCGTTCCACTACACCGCGCCTTTTCAAGATGGGACGATCCGGACACAGGTCGATTTTCCCTGGGAAAAGCTACATGGCGGGCCGGTCGTTTACGCCTCGATGGGAACCCTGGAGAACCGGACACTTGCGGTGTTCCGTCACATCGCAATAGCTTGCGAGAGTCAGGGATTTCAGCTTGTTCTTTCCCTCGGCGGTGGCCTTCGGCCCGAGAGCCTCGGACCCTTGCCCGGCGATCCGATCGTGGTGCATTACGCCCCTCAGCTGGAACTGATGACTCGCGCGACGGCGGTAATCACGCACGGCGGGTTGAATACGACGCTTGAGTGCATCAGCAACGGCCTGCCGATGGTGGTCATCCCGGTCGCCAACGATCAGCCGGGCGTGGGTGCGCGAGTGGAATGGCAAGGAGCGGGTATCGTCGTGCCGCTCCGAAAAGCAACGCCCGAGCGCCTTCGCGCGGCAATTCGGCGGGTCCTGGACATTCCGAAGTACAGGGAGAATGCCCGCCGTCTGCAAGCTGAGCTCAACAAGGTCAATGGCTTGGAAAGAGCAGCGGATCTGATCGAAGCGGCATTCCGCCAGAGCCGGAAGCCGCTCTCATGAGATTTGACTTACGTGGTCATTTAGCACCATATGGGCAAAATAGGGCAATAACTTACTTAGTAACTAAACGCGATAGAGTGTCGGGATGCCGAATTTCGATATCGCCCACGTAAAAGAGCAAGGCATTGACCTAATCATCGTCCCGCTCGACTCATCGTTTCAGCACAAAACTCCCAACAGCAGCACGACGCGATTGCAGAGTTCCAGATTCACGCCGGGGGCGGAATTGCAGGGTTGTTGTTCCCGTCTGGGACAGTAACGGTCGACTGACGTTCATTGCACCGCAGCGAGGGCATCCGTTCTTTAGATCAATCGGCCTCCAGTACGTTTTGGCCAACATCAACAAGAGTCTGCACTGGTAGCCTCATACTCGGAGATGCCTCAGCCAGCGCAGCCGAATTCTTTTTCATAATGTCGCGAAGATCATCTGGAATTTGCGACCTTTGCCCATGTCAATATCTTGCTTGTTTTTCACGCGCAGTTATCCCTTATACTGAGATTGCGCGTGCAGTTTAAAGTAGGTCCAAGGGCTGTAACGCTGTCAAGCTTGGCGGCGGTTGGCGTTCATCCTTTTCACTTGTAGTCGTGGTGTATCACCACTACCGGCGGTAAGGATAACGCTCGTGCGCCATCTCACCGAGGCATGCTGTTAGCTAAAAGCGATTCTATTCTTATGCTCACCGCATATTTCGACGAGAGTGGGACGGATTCTAAGTCAACAGCATGTGTAGTGGCTGGCTATATTGCCGATTGTGGACAATGGCTGCATTTTGATGGTCGCTGGCGAGACATGTTGCGCCAGTACGATGTCCCCTACCTTCACATGAGGGAGGTAGCTCACTTCACTGGACCGTTCGAAAAATGGAAGAAAGATCCGCGAGGTCGAGACAAGTTCCTGAGTGCCGCGATCTCCATTATCAATGACTCTGCCCTCCATAGTTTCAGCGCTCTGGTTCCAACTGAGGCGTACGCGAAAATCGTGACAGGGAAGGCAAGGCGATTTCTCTGAAGCGCTTACTCGTTCTGCGCCTGGTCCTGCATGACCAAGGTCTCCAAATGGGCCGCACTGCAACCAGTGCAAGGTAAAATCTCGTACGTGTTTGACGAGTGCCAGCACTTCGCCGAGATCGCGCGATTGACCGATTTCAGATTATCCGATCCGCGAATGCGCGAACTATTTCAGTTTCACAGTATGTCGAAAGCAGACGACGAGCAGGTTACCCCGCTCCAGGCAGCCGACATGCTCTCTTATGAAATTGCGAAGTGCTACAAAGACGGCGACCGCAGAGAGGCACGAATCTCGGGGGCGCGCCTTTACCTGGAAATGCCCCATGCGTGGGAGGAGTTTAGCGAAAGCAAGTTTTTCAGGTACGTCAAAACCATCGAACTCGGGGTTCCAGACGACTTCGATTTTGTTTAATGGTCAATTGACACCGTACCTTCAATCTGTACCGTGTTTTGAACATCGACATCGAAGGACCTGTTCTCGACATCGACACTCAGGGTTCGATTGTCTATTGCGACGTCGAAAGGCTTCTCTGCCCTAAGCAACAGGGCGACAAGCGTGGCTGCGATCACGGTCAACACGATAGCCCGATAAACCTCAAGTACGCGTCCGAGTGTCATCATGCCAGTGCGCCATGATAAACCACGGAGCCCCACTCGGAAATGATCGAGGGGCTGGAAGCGCTCACGCGATTCCGGCAAGTTGTTAACTGTTTTGAAAGTTCCGAAGTCTGCGATGCCTCCAAGCCCGTTTGGGAAGTCCGGCAAGAAAAGAAAAAAGCCGGAAGCCACTACGAGCTAACCGGCTTTTCGCTTCCCGCGTCCCTGCCGCTACCGCTCCTTCTATCATTTCCTGCCTAGACCGTCAGCTCGTACCCCAACCTTCGCATTCCCTCGATAATTCCCAGCCGCACGGCTCCCACTTCGTCGCTCGAAAGCGTCCTATCCGCCGCTCCCACCGTAAATCGGAACGTCACGCTCTTGCTGTCCGATTTCTGATACTGTCCCACATACTCGATCCTCTCGAGCAGCGAACCGGCCAGTGCCGCCATCTTGTCCCGCAATTCGCCCACGAGCTCCCGCGTGCCCGCCAGCACCGTCAAATCGAATCCGCTCGAGGGATACCGCCGCAGCGGCACGTACTTCGATGCCCG
>JAOAPQ010000782.1 GCA_025462965.1 Bryobacterales bacterium | reverse complement strand
TTTCCAGCGCACGGGTCGCATAACCGTTGTCAGCCACCTGCCAGATCATGCGATGGAACTTCAGGTCTTCCTGGAAATACCTCGACCAGTCGCCCGTGACAGCTGCTTCTTCTACCTGACCGAGTTGTGCGCGCAATGCCGCCGCTGCCCCCGGTGAGATGCGTTCCGCCGCCCACTCCATCACTCTCGGTTCGAGTACGCGCCGCAACTCGCAAATCCTTGCCGCCTCATGCGGCGTTAGCTGGATGACCGAACAACCGCAGTTGTGGCGCCTCACCACCAACCCACGGTTCTCCAGTTCCTGTAAGGCTTCCCGGATTGGAATGGAGCTTACGCCGAAGCGCTGGATCAATTCCCGTTCCACCAGGCGCTGGCCTGGGCGGAAGTGTCCAGCGATGATTTCGCGCTGCACGATTTCGACAATCTCTTCCCGTAAAGACTTGGGCTGGATAGTGTCGGGAGGGCTAGCCAAGGTGGAGCTCACAGTTTTAATATACGAAAATCCTTCGTGGCGGGCAATTCCTGCTTGACTTGAATGATTTTATATATTATATGTACTTCTGAAGAAAGGATCCCCCTGTCATGCGCTCCTCTCGATGCAGCCCTTCGTCTACCCTGCTATTCCTATTCACCGCCTGCCTTGTCAACGCCCAGGGCCCCACCGGAGAAATCAACGGCATCGTCACGGACCCATCCGGGAGCGCCATCCAGGGGGCCGCCGTCAGCGTTTCGGACCCGGCTACTGGATCCACGAGAACGACACGGTCCAACGATTCCGGGTTTTATAATTTCCCGGCCCTCTCCCCAGCCACCTACAAGGTTTCCGTGGAGGCCAACGGTTTCCAGAAGGAAATTCGATCGGGCATCCTCATCCAGGTTCAGCAGGTTGCACGCGCGGACTTCCAACTCACGGTTGGAGCCGTTACTCAGGCGGTTGAAGTCGCGGCCAGCGCGGCACTGCTCTCGAGCGACGACGCAACCGTAGGCCAGGTGATCGAAAACAAGCGGATTGTTGAACTGCCGCTGAACGGGCGCAGCTACCTGACGCTAACCGCACTTGCGCCGGGCGTCAGCAATACCTCCTCGCCCATCAACGCCACGAGCTTTCAAGGTGGCCTGCGCTCCGCGGCGAGCATCACCGTGAACGGCCAGCGGAACACGTTCGATCACTACACCCTCGACGGAATCGAAAACACCGACCCGAACTTCAACAGCTACATTATGTTGCCTTCCCTCGACGCGCTGGAGGAGTTCAAGGTCCAGAGCGCGACATATCCGGCCGAATATGGCTTCGCGCCGATCCAAATCAATGTCACAACCCGGTCCGGCACCAACGGTTTCCACGGCGTTGCCTTCGAGTTCCTAAGGAATTCCTGGTTCGACGCCAAAAATTACTTCGATGCCCAGAAATCGCCGATCCCGGAGTTTCGCCGCAATCAGTTTGGAGGCACATTGGGCGGCTCAATCATCAGGAACAAACTTTTCTTCACGGCAAACTATGAGGGCTTGCGTGAATCCAAGGGGTTGACCTCACTTTCCACTTTCTCTCCGTTGGCGTATCGCTCGGGAAACTTTGCTGGCGCGAATATTATCTATGACCCCGCCACTACGGTTGCTGGGCCCGATGGGAAATATTCGGCAACTCCGTTCCCGAACAACGTGATACCGTCTACGCGGTTCAACTCCATTGCGCTAACCGCCATGAACAATTATTGGCCGGTGCAAAATCTCCCGGGCACGACTAACAACTACGTGAACAACGAGCCTCGCCAGTCGGATGCCGACCAATCGATGTTACGCATCGACTACCAGCAGAGCGCGAAGTACATGTGGTACGGCCGCTGGAACTACGACAAAGATTACTACTATCTGCCTAACAACACTCCAAAACAAGGTACGGTCGTCGAGACCAGACCGGACCAGATTATGGCGGGTGGAACACAGATCTTCACACCAACGCTGGTGAACGACGCGCGTTTCGGATGGACTCGCTTTGTAAATAACGAACAGACCCCTTACAGTTACTCAAAGGATGTCAACGGCACTGTACTTCACATTCCCGGTTTGAATCCCCTCAATGCGCCATCTTTCTGGGCCGTCCCGCAGTTTAGTTTTACTGGATACTCCGCCTTTGGCGACAATGCGACCATTTATCTGACCCACGACAACATGTGGGAGATTCATGACACGCTTACCTGGACCCGGGGGAAGCACATCTTGAAATTCGGGGGAGTCCTTGAGCCGATTCACTACAACGAGGTTGGACAACAGCAGGTTGGCAGCTTCTCCTTTACCGGCGCATACACTGGCAATCCCGCGATCGGCTCCTCCAGTGTCGGCAACAGCGTCGCGGATTTCCTCCTCGGCCTGAACCAGAATGTAACCACGGCCGTCCAGCCGGCGACAGCGGCACTGCGAAGCGTTTACTGGTCGGGCTTTTTCACTGATTCCTATCGCGTCACGCCAAAGCTCACTCTCGAGTTTGGTCTTCGATATGAGTACATGGCGCCTTTCAAAGACCTCACTGACAATTCATCGAGCATATGGGGGCTGACGAGCAAAACTACAGGTACCCCAATTCTCGTTCAGTCTTCCACCCAGTGCTCTTCAAACTCCAATTGCCCTCCGTATGCGGGAACCCTCACGCGACTGCAGGGTGTGACTGTCGTCCGCGATGGACGGATGGGACCCGCCCTGCAAAATCCCGATAGGAATAACTTTGCGCCTCGCCTTGGCCTGGCCTATAACATGGATTCAAAAACGGTGATCCGGGCGGGCTTTGGGACCTACTATGATATGGTCGATGAAGGCAACTCCTTCTTCGACAGAGCGAGAACTCTGGCCGGTGGATTACAACAGCTGAATTCATACCCTATACCGAATACCAGTCTGAGCAACCCTTTCCTGGGCTCGGTCTCTTCGAACAATATTACCCTTGTGCAGCCTTTGATCCTTTCCGGCGGTCCGGCTGACCAGAGAACGGCTTATGTAAACCAATGGACGGTCGGCATACAGCGTGCGTTAACAAGCAACTTAGTATTGGAAGCTTCTTATGTTGGCTCTCAATCCCATAAGTTGCGAAGAGAGGACAGCATTAATGTTCCGATCCCGGGGCCGGGAAGTGCCAGCAATAATAGACCCTTTCCACAGTTCGGCTTTATTCAGTACCCGGCTAACGAGACGAATGCAAATTACAACGCGCTCCTGTTCAGGGTCGAGAAGCGCCTGAGCCGGGGTCTTACCGTTCTGAGCGCCTTCACATATAGCAAGTCGATCGACAATTCAAGCGGCGTGCGTGCAGGCGCCGGCGATATCCTCCAGATGAACAACCCGTACAACATCGGTTCCGGAGAGCGAGGCCTCTCCCAGTTCAACGCGAAGTTTCGATCGGTAACATCGGGTTTGTTTCAACTGCCGTTTGGCCGTACCGCACGGTTTCTTGCCCATTCGGGCAACCTCGTGAATGCACTGGTGGCGAATTGGCAATTCGGCGGCATCCTCACGCTCCAGACCGGTATGCCCCTGACTGCTCTGGATGGGCTAGATATTCTCAATACTGGCGGAACGGGAATTGCTCAAAGACCGAACGCCACCGGTATCAGCCCGCAACTGTCGAATCCAACACCGAAGAACTGGTTCAACAAGGCGGCATTCGCTTACAACGCTCCTTACATTTATGGGAGCGACGGGCGGAACAATATTATCGGCCCGCGGGTCATCGAGACGGATCTGTCACTCACTAAGACGATAAAGGCAACAGAGCGTCTCGGCGCTGAGCTTCGCTGGGAGGTGTTCAACGCCGTGAACCACCCCATCTTCGGAGTGCCGAACGCTACTCTCTCCAGCGCCACTTACGGCAGCATCTCGACAACCATAGTAGATAGTCGCCAGATGCAGGTGGCGTTGCGCCTAACGTTTTGAGCAAGACTCCTAAATGAAAGCGATGCCTATGCGAAGCTTCAAGACACTTATTCTCCTGACCGCCGCCGTGCGGTTACTGCCCGCAGTGACGATTGAGCAGTATCATCCGCACGACTTCACCTTATCCGGACAAGCGAGCGGGAACCCGTTCGACGTTGAGGTCAGGGGCGAGTTCAGTGGCCCCGATGGAACGCGCATTACGGTTCCCGGATTTTACGCCGGCGGAAATATCTGGAAAATCCGATTCTCGCCGACTAAGCCCGGCCGCTGGTCGATGATCACGGTCTCTCCGGTGGCCGCTCTGAATGCGCACACGGAGACCGACATTCAATGCGCGGGTAATTCGAATCCGGCCATTCACGGGGGCCTTTTGGTCGACCCTGTGAACAGTCACCATTTCATCTATGAAGATGGCTCGCGCTATTTCCTGATGGGCTACGAGGCTGACTGGCTTTGGGGCGCGGATATGAAAGATCCTGAGCGCAAGGTCATGCACCATCTGATCGACCAGATTGCCGCCCGCGGATTCAATCACCTGCTGGTCAATGTTTACGCATACGATACAAGCTGGTCGAAAGGCCATCAGAACCAGTGGGACTATGGCCCTACCGATGTCTACGCATTCGGGGGAACGAACGATAAGCCGGATCACGCGCGCCTTAACACCGCCTTCTTCGATACTTACGACGTAATGATGAACGCCCTGCTTGAAAAAGGCATCGTGGCCAACCTCATGATCAAGGTCTACAACAAGATGGTCAACTGGCCGCAGCCCGGCAGCAAAGATGAAGAAAGATATTTCCGTTACGTCACAGCGCGCTACCAGGCATACCCGAATATCACCTGGGATTTTTCGAAGGAAGCCTACAATGAGCGCGACAAGTCTCTGGAGAAGCGGCTCATCGATCTGGTCCGCGCCAACGATGGCTATCATCGGCTTACGACCGCTCACGACAATGACCTTTACGACTGGGACCCGAAACTGAATGCGAATCTCAACTTTCGGACCGACCAGGAGCATTTCTATTGGAAAGAGATGGTGCTGTTCGACCGCCAGATACTCCCCTGGCCGATCGTTAATTCCGAGCTCTACTATGAACGCGGCGTCGACGATCTGCCCACATATTCCGTCAAGCAGGACTGGCAGGACATGATTCGGGGGGCTTACGAGGTCTATCTATCGGGCGGCTACTTTGTTTACTACTACTGCAACACCGCCTGGGACGTGGTGAAACCCGATCCGGAACCGCCCGGCATGCCGCGTTTTCAGACCCTCAAGGAGAATTTGGCCGCGCTGCCTTACTGGCTGATGGAGCCGAAGCCCGAACTCGCGGCCGGCGGACCCTGCCTCGCCCTGCCCGGAGAGGTATATGCGTACCTTGTGCAGCCGTCACGGCGTCCGGAAGGATCCCCGGCACCGCCTCCCACTGCGAGCCGTCCGCCGCGGTCGAGCCTGGGCCAGGCCCGCGAGATTGCAGTCAATCTGAACGCCCTCCAGGGGCCGGCCACGGCCCAGTGGATTAATATCTGGAGCGGAGAGAAGACCGAATCGGCGATCGCCGGCCCCGGCGTATATCAGTTAAACCGGCCATCATCCTTTGGAGCCGCGCCGGGCTTACTGATCGTCCGGGCACGACACTGAGAAACCATATGAATGAAGCACCAAAACGGCGCATTGCCGTGTTGCCCGGCGACGGCATCGGAATCGAAGTAACGGACGCGGGTGTGGAGGTGCTGCGGGCAGTGGAATCGACCCTCGGGACAACCCGCTTCGAACTCACTGAATTCAGCGTAGGCGCGGATGAGTATCTGCGCAGCGGAGATCCTTTGCCTCCGGCGGTATTCGAGCAACTGAAGGAGTTCGACGCGATTCTCCTGGGCGCCATGGGCTTGCCGGGAGTGCGCTGGCCGGACGGTGTTGAGATGACGCCCCAACTGGACCTGCGCGAGCGGCTGGAACTCTATTGCGGGTTGAGACCCGTGTTTCTGTTTCACAGTGCCGATTCACCCTTGCGCAACAGGGTCGCCGGCAGCATCGATCTGCTGCTGGTTCGAGAGAGCACCGAGGGTTTGTTCTTTTCCCGCAAGGAACGACTCGCCGCTGGCGCGACCTACGCGGAAGATAAAATGCGCATCACCCGTCGCGGGGCTGAACGCGTAATCCGCGCGGCGTTCCGGGAAGCCATGAAACGGCGCCGCCATGTCACTCTCATCGATAAGTCCAACGTACTTCCGTCGATGGTGTTCTTCCGCCGTATTTTCGACGAAATCGCTCCCGAGTTCCCGGATGTTCAGACGGCGCGCGTTTACGTGGATGCGGCCGCGCTTTACCT
>JAOAPQ010000774.1 GCA_025462965.1 Bryobacterales bacterium | reverse complement strand
TGAAGCGCGCGGCGCCGCGTATAGTGATGAGCACATCGATCCCGCTTTCCGCGACGTATTTACCGAGGTCACGGTGTAAGCTCTCGGTTCCATCGCCGAGTTCGAGCATCTCCCCCAGGACGGCGATTCTGCGCCGGGCGGGAACATCCCGCAGCACGTCGATCATCGACCGGGCGGCGGCGGGGTTGGAGTTGTAGCAATCGTTCAAAATCGTGATGCCATCATGGACCGTGCGCTCCCCGCGCATGCTGCCAGGGGCAAGGGCGCGGACTGCATCGGTGAGGCGCGAAGGCGGAATGCCGAAAATCCCGGCTACCGCGATGCCCGCCAGAATATTCGAGATGGCGTGGCGGCCGGCAAGTTGCGTCTCGAATTCGACACCGAGGCAGCGGAACCGCGAATCGCCGACCTCCTCCGCGCGCACATTGGCGCTTTCGGAAAAGCCGTACGTCACCACCGGACCGCGATGCACGCGGGCGAATGCGGCGACGCGCGGATCGTCCGCATTCAGCACCGCTGTGCCTTCGCGCGGAAGAGCTTCGATCAATTCGCGTTTGGCCAGCGTGATTCCGTCAATCGAATCGAAGAACTCCAGATGCGCGTAGCCGACGTTGGTCACGACGCCGATGTCAGGCTTCGCGATTTGAGCAAGCCCGCGGATCTCTCCCGCGTGATTCATACCCATCTCGACGACGGCGGCTTTCGCGTTGTCCGGCAGGCGGAGGATGGAGAGCGGCAGGCCAATGTGATTGTTGAAATTTCCTTCTGTCTTGCCCACCGGAATTTCGGTCGAGAGGAGGGCCGCGATGGCGTCCTTGGTGGAAGTCTTGCCGGCGCTTCCGGTAACGCCCACCACCCGGCCGGCCCAGCGGGTCCGGGCGTTCGCCGCGAGTTGCTGCAACGCGGCAAGCGAGTTCGGAACGGGTATTTGCAACCCGGCCGCCTGAACCTCGCGCTCGACCACAGCCGCTACCGCCCCCTTTTCGAAGGCGGCCTGCACGAATTCATGTCCGTCGTGCACCTCGCCGCGGAGCGCAAAATAGAGATCCCCGCCGGCAGTGGTGCGGGAATCGATGCTCCAGCCCGCGATCGCACCATCGCGCGCGAGGGGACGCGCGCCGAGTTGCTGCAACACCTCATTGAGATTGAATTTCATTGGTCCTTGCGGAACCCAACACTACGGAGCACTTCTCGCGCCACCGAACGATCGTCGAACGGGATCGTGCGGTCTTTCAAGATCTGGTAAGTCTCGTGCCCTTTGCCCGCCAGGATAACGATGTCACCGGCCTGTGCTTCGTCGATAGCCCTGCGGATGGCCGCTTCGCGGTCCGGTTCCACGATGAATCGCGTGTCCTTGCGGCGAAGGCCGACGAGAACATCGTTCATGATCTGTAGGGGATCTTCCGATCGCGGGTTGTCGCTGGTCAAAACTACATAGTCGCTGAGCTCCGCCGCGACCTGGCCCATAATCGGACGCTTGGTGCGGTCCCGATCGCCGCCGCACCCGAAAAGCGTGATGACACGTTTCGGATTCAAGCTGCGGGCCACGAGGATGGCGTTGCGCAGCGCGTCGTCGGTATGCGAATAGTCCACCACCACCGCAAACGGCTGCCCTTCGTCCACGCGTTCGAACCTCCCGGGTACGCCGGGGCACTGCGCGATTCCGCGTGCAATGGTTTCAACCGGGACCTGGTAGCTGAATCCGACGCAGCAGGCGGCCAGTATGTTGTACACATTGATGCGGCCGATGAGCGCGGATTCCACCGGGAAGCGAAGCTTTCCGAACTGCACTTCGAAGTGAAGGCCGCCGAACGTGGAGCTCACGTTACGTGCCCGCACCGTTGCATCGGACTCGAGACCATACCAGAGAACCTGAGTCTGGGGCCCCGTTCGCAGGCGTGCGCCGGATTCATCGTCTTTGTTGATCACAGCGAAGCGAGGCGGCGGCGAACCCGATCCGGAGAAGAGCGACTGCTTCGCGGCGAAGTAATCCTCCATTGTGTGGTGGAAGTCCAGGTGGTCGCGGGTCAGATTGGTGAAGACGGCCGTGTGGAACTCGACACCGTACACTCGGCCGAGCGCAAGCGCATGAGACGAGACTTCCATGGTGGCATGCGTGCCGCCGATCGACGAGAGCCGGTCGAAGATGCGATAGAGATCTACCGATTCGGGAGTGGTGTTCACGGCAGGCAATACTTCGTTGCCAAGGTGATATTCGATGGTGCCGATCAGCGCGGTCGTATGCCCGGCCGCGCGGAGGATGGAATCGATCAGGAAACCCGTTGTCGTCTTCCCGTTCGTGCCGGTGATGCCGGTCAAGCTGACGCGCTGTCCATAGAAGTTGCGCGCGGCGAGCGCGAGAGCGTGCCGGCCCTGCTCCACCTGCAGCCAGGTCCCCGCGAATCCTTCTGGCGGAGCCAACTCGCTCACCACCGCGAGAGCGCCTTTCGCTAGCGCGCTCTCCGCGAACGCGCGGCCATCCGCGCGCGATCCGGGGAACGCGAAAAACAGGAAACCCGGCTGAATACGCCGGGAATCGTAATCGAGGCCGTGTACCTGTTGACCGGCCAGCCCGGCCGGAATCTCTGTCTTCAGGGGAATACCGCGCAGCACTTCGGCCATCGTCATCGCCGGAATTGCACCCGCACTCTGGTGCCCGTTGTCAGCGGCGTGCCGGGCTGCGGACTCTGTGCCTGCGCGATCCCTGTGCCCGCCACCAGAACCGGCAAGCCGGATTCCGAGCTTTCCTGAACCACTTCGCGGACGGTCTTGCCGCGGAAATCGGGCACCACGGGTCCCTCGTAGGCTGGCGGCGACGGCGGAGCACCCGCAACGAGATTGCCGGCGGGACCTTGTGGATCCTGGGGCCAGGCGGCCGCGGCCAGATTCGCCGGGTTCGCGGTCGGATCTTCCTCCAGGATGCTGCGATCGCCATCGAGGCCTGCAATCGGTAGATCGTTCGCATTGTTGGCGGCGATCTGTGTGTCGTCCGGCGCGGGCAGGTTTTCGGGCAAATCTTTCGGGACATCCAGGATCCGAAGCGCTTCCGTCGCCACCGCATTGAAGACCGGACCGGCCGAAGGTCCGCCGAAGCCGGCTACGCCCGTTGTGCCGTTCAATGTCACCATCACGATCACAGCCGGGTTCGTAACCGGCGCGAAGCCCATGAATGATGCGTTATAAGAATGCGTGTAGTGGCGCGTCTTCGTATCGAAGATCTGCGCCGATCCCGTCTTGCCGCCGGACGTGTACCCCGCGAGCCGGCAGTATTGGTGTCCCGTTCCGTGTGGACTCACAACCACGTTCTCCATCATCCTACGCATCGTAATGGCTGTTTCGGGTCTGATAATCCGAACCGGCTGCTCGGTGGGCTCCGGTGTGTCGCCGCGCTTCAGCACCAACTTCGGTTTCACCAGCAGCCCGCCATTCGCGATGACGGCGCAAGCGCGGGCCAACTGAATGGAAGTGGTGCTGATTTCCTGGCCCATGGAGATGGAAGCGAGCGATGTGGTGCCCCAATGATCCAGCTTACGCAACAATCCGCCCGATTCGGCCGGCAGCGGAATGCCGGACCTTTGGCCGAAGCCGAATCTGCGCACATACTCGAACATTTTCTCGCGCCCAACCTCCGCGCCAATCTTGATTGCGCCGATATTGCTCGATTCCACCAGCACTTCCTCCATGCTGATGGTTCCGTGGGCGCGCGTGTCATGCACTACGCGGCCGGGCAGCGCAAGCGCGCCGTTGCCGGTGGCGATCATGGTGGAAGGCTTCAGCTTCGTGGTTTCGAGCGCGGCCGAGAGCGTCATCACCTTGAAGATGGAGCCGGGCTCGAAGGGAACCGAGACCCCAAGATCGAAGCGCGACATGGGGTTGTCGCCCTGCTTCGGCTGGGTGTTCGGATCGTAAGTGGGGTAGTTGGCCAGCGCCAGAATCTCTCCGTTGTACGGATTCATCACCACCACCGAACCGCTGCGGCAATGGTGTTTGGCCACGGCGGCCTGAATCTCGCGCTCGGCGACGAATTGAATGCGCTCGTCGATGGTCAACTGCAGGGAGTTGCCGGGTTGCGATGGCGTCTCTACGCGCGAATCGATCCCATGCCGTTTGACATCCGTAAGCATCCGGACGGTGCCGCCCGTGCCGCGGAGGACCGCGTCCATTCCTTTTTCGATTCCGGCCGCGCCCTGTTCCTTCTTATATACGCCGCCGATGACATGCGCGGCGATCTGTCCGCCTGGATAGTGGCGCTGGCTTTCGGTCGTGAAGTCGATCCAGTTCACGGGCAAACTCCGCAGGCGCTCGGATTCCATATAGGTGAGCTTGTGCTTTATCACCAGGAAGCCACGCTTATTCGTGCGGCACCATTTTATTTTCTCGTAGAGATCGCGCTGATCGAGATTCAGGTTCTGGGCAAGCAACTCGGCGGCTACCGAGGCGTTTGGCACGTTAAGCGGATTAATGGAAACGGAATCGACCGACACGCTGAGGGCGAGCGGGTGCCCGTTCCGATCGAAAATGCTGCCGCGAATGGCCGGCAGATCGATCCTGATCTCCTGCTGCTTGCGCGCCGAGGCGAGATATTTCTGGTGCTGGAAGACCTGGATGGAAACGAGCTTGTAAACAATGGCCGTGCTCCAGACAAGAAGCACGGCCACAAGGAAATTCACCCGCCTGACGGCATTGGATCTCGCGACAGCTGCATCCACCGAGACACGCTCCTAGCGGTTTTTCAGACCAGCGGGCACAACCACGGAAGCGAACGCGGTATCACCGCGCGGCTGCAGATGCACCACCTGGCCGGCGCTCGGGCGATCCAGCTTCTGTTTTTGCGCAAGCTCGTCGAGCCGGCGGGGGCTGAGCAGCGTTGCTTCTTCCACGTCCAGGCTGCGACGCAGCTCCATCAGTTCGCTTCGCTCGTGCCGCAGTTCCTGAACCTTATATCCGGTGAGAATGGAAGCGACTTTCGGAGCCATCACGCTGCAGGTGAGGACGGCGAGCACGCAGGCCGCGCCGATGGCGGACAAGCACTGGCCTTTGGTGCGCGGATCGGCCTGGCGGACCAGCCGGGAGTTATCGATCCGCTTGCAGAAGAAATATACGTCGTCGTTCGGAAGCGCGCGCAGCTTGTATTGCGCGAGCCCGTCTTGAAAGACAGCAGTGGTTTTTGCCGCCGCAGGGCGGCCGTTTTCCCGAACCGCGGAAGGCTCCGCGACCGGAATTAAATCAGTTTTGCGAAAGAAAGTTGCCAGCGTCCCCATTTGTCTTCTGCCCCGCCGCACCACGATGCGGCTTACACGTTAACCATAGCCCTCACCAATTCCGCCGCTCTAACCCATCTCCCAGACGCGGAGCTTGGCGCTTCGAGACGGAGGATTCCGCCTTACTTCATCCTCGGAAGGCTCGAGCGGCCGCTTGGTCAGAATCAACCCGCGCTCCTCTTTCGCCAGACTTCGGAACTTTTCCTTGACCTTGCGGTCTTCGAGAGACATGAACGAGATGATCACGATTCTCCCGCCGCTCTTCACCACGTTCGGAGCGGTTTCGAGCAGGGCGTCGAGTTCGTCCTGCTCCTGATTGACAACCATGCGCAGCGCCATGAAAGTGCGAGTCGCGGGATGCATAGGCCCCGTCCGATGCACGGCCCGCTCCACCACACCAGCCAGGTGTGATGTGCTCCGAATGGGCCGTGACCGAACGATTGCTCTGGCTATCTTCCGCGCCCTCCTTTCTTCGCCAAACTGGTAGATCCAGTCGGCGAGCGCCGTTTCGGCACTCCGGTTGACCAGTTCGTCCGCCGTCAACTCCGCGCTCTGATCCATGCGCATGTCCAGCGGCCCGTCGGCCATAAATGAAAAACCCCTTGGTCCCGAGGTGAGTTGAAACCGGCTCACTCCCAGGTCCGCCAGCAACCCGTCCACCGGACCGAAGCCGGCCTGCTCCACCGTTTGAGCAAGCCGCGAAAAACTGGCGTGAAAAAACTGTATTCGCGCCGCGGCGTCCGCCGTGTTCCGGCGCGCGATAGCCAGCGATGCGGCATCCCGATCGCAGGAGATTACTTTGCCGGTCGAAAGCTGCCTCGCGATCGCTCCGGTATGCCCGCCCAGACCGGCGGTCGCATCCAGGTAAATTCCATCCGGCCGGATCGCCAGATATTCCAGCGCCTCGTCCTGCATGACCGGGTAATGCGCCGGAGGTTGTTCGGAGGGGTCGGGCATAACTCATTACAAGAGTCCCTCCATCTCCATCTTTTCGGCGCTCTCGGCCGCAAGCTTGGCCGCGGCCAGCTTCTGCGCCTGGTAAACCACTTCCGTCAAAACCTTGATTCGGCCGCGTTCGCTGAACACCCGGAGGGCTTGGCCATCCATGTCCAGTTCGCGCCGCAACTCCGCGTTAATCAGGACGCGACCCTGGTTGTCCATTTCGGCGTCGGCGCCGAGATCGTTTGCGTTAAAGGCTACAGTCTTCGCTATTTTAGGGTCAGTCTTAAAATCTTTTAATAATTGTTCGTTCTCGCGCCAGATGGCGATCGGATATATTTGAGCAGTGCTGCGATCGATGCTGGTCACGAATAGCTTCTTCTCTGGAAAGCTGCTTAAGTACTCCTGGAACTGCACGGGGAGCTTCAAACGGCCCTTGTCGTCCAGTTTCCCGTTGTGCATGCCGCGCGGGGGCTCGGCCGGGAGCTGAATTCGGGCTTCTTCTTCCACGTTTTATCCACTTTAGGACCAGAATCAGTCCACAAGCGATTGTAGACATGAAAAAAACGCTTTTGCAAGCGCTTTTTTGCAGAACCTCCGTGTTTGCCATAAGTTAAGAGAACACTGTCAAGTGTGGGTTTAGGTGTATCGACCACAACAGCTTGATTCTATGGCGAACAAGGGGCGAAAGCCAAGGTTAGTGGTAATTATCCCCTCAAAGCAATAGAGGCCATAAAAGGCTTCCTTTCGTTATATCTTGCCCGTACAATGGGTCAGATTCCTAAGCTCGTGGGTGCCCATGTGCCACTATGCCCAAAGAGATCCATACTCATTGACCTTCTTTCCAGCGCAGCTAATGCGTACGCCGCGAGGGTGGAGACCCTCAACGTCGTCGCCGGTCGAGGGGAGCCTGCCCCGTTTGCTGTCGCAATGAGCGAAATTGCAAAGGCGCGGAGTGCGGTGGTTAGCGCTCGAGGAGACCTTCAACAGCACATGGCCGAGCACAGGTGTGGCAACTGAAGAAGCCATTCGGGAAGCGCACGGTTGCTGGCCGGATCGGGGCTGTGGGTCTATACTGGTGTCGATTCAGCAGACTCAGCCTGTAGCTACCTAACTCCCGTCCGAGGGACGGTTATTGCGTCGCGGGTGTACGAGTGCTCCTGTGCCCGAAGAAATCCGCGCTCTTAGATCTTCTCTCCGGGGCAGTGGTGGCACACGCCAATACTGTGGACACGCTTATGGTCTTCGCGGGGAGCGGCATGGGGGCAAGGTTTGCCGTCGCGATGACCGAGGCTACGAAGGCGCGGAATGCGGTGGCGCTTGCGAGGGACGAACGAGAAAAGCATCTGGTTGAGCATAGGTGCGGAAATTCTATCGAGCCCGGCTGGCGTTAGCAGTGTCAGTGAACTTTGGACTAAATGGCACGTTATTTGCTAAGCGACAGGCGTGGAAAGCGCGAGTCCCTCGTGGCTGGACGATTTGAAACGCCAGGCCAACGAGGTTTTATCCGAATCCAGGGAACTTCTGGAACAGTCACGGGCCCTTCGCGGTCAGTCGCGCGCGTATCGCGATGAATTCAGGGACGTACTCCAGCAGATCAGCGGAACGCGGAAGAAGTCTGAAGGCTGAGGCCGTCTGAAATTACTGAAGCGGAGCGGTGGAAGAGAAGAAGGCGTCGTTCTCGAACTTCAGCGGAATGCTATTCTGCGTTTCCCCAATCCATTGGCGCACGCGCGTTTCCTTCAGTTCGTTATAGATCTCGTCCTTGACCTCTTCATATGGACGAAGGCCGACGGTCTGCGCTCGGAACAAATAGAACCCGTTTTGCTGCAAAACCGGGGCGCTCAAATCGCCCTCTTTCAGCGCGAAGACGATACTCTTAATCTCCGGCGGAAGATTGTCGGATTTTTTGAGCGTCCCGTAATCGCCGTTGCGCCCCTTCGACTCCTGGTCTTCGGAATACTGCTTCACGAGGCGGACGAAATCGTCGCCTGTGTGAATCTGGGTGCGCAACTCTTCAATCTTCTTCTTCGCCTCGGCCTGCGCCCGATACTTGCCGTTCGATTCCTTGGCGGCTGAATCGCTAACGAAACCCAGATACAGCACCTGCAACTTCACCTGCGTGTACCGGTCCTTATTGGCCTCAAAGAATTTCTTCTGATCGTCGGCGGTCACCAGCGTGTGGACGTAGCGGTAGTTCAGCTCCGCGTTCGTGAGTATCTGCTTGCGGCTGGCTTCAAGCGCCTCCTTGTAAGGGCTCTCCTGCGCGAGCTTGTCCTTTTCCGCGAACTCCAGGAGCTTCGACATCAGCGC
>JAOAPQ010000766.1 GCA_025462965.1 Bryobacterales bacterium | reverse complement strand
TCTGATCGGCCAGCAACGTGACATTGTTCTGTTGGTATGGCGTGAAGCCGGCCGACTCAAAGCTCAGGCTGTATGAGGATGGCGGCAGCGAAGGGATGACATAATACCCTTCCGCGTTCGCATTTACGATGCGCGAAAACCCTGTTCCGGGGTTCTTTACCGCAACCTTTGCCGCTGGAATTGCCGCGCCGGAAGCATCCGTGATGGTGCCGACGATGGCTCCATAACCCTGAGCCAGGACATTGGCAGGCGAGAGCGCGAGGCACGAAATTACGCCCGCGAAAACCATGGCGAAAGAAGCACGATTCTTCATCTTGGAAGATCTCCCTTGCCGGGATTTCCATTTTTGCTCTCCCGGATGTCGAAAAGTATATCTCCGCGTCTCTATTGAAGACAATCTCAGAAAATGAGCTTCAGCCCGAGTTCCAGGGTTCGTGCCGGCCCTACGCTGGTGATGGCTCCGTAAGTCTGAGCGGGCTTGCCTGCGCTGTCAAACCGCGCGGTGGTATCGATTCCTGTAAACGATGGATGGTTCACGAAGTTGAAGGCCTGGGCACGGAATTGAAGACGAGCGCGCTCGGCAAAATCGAAGTTCTTGATGGTCGCGACATCCCATTCACTGAAGCCAGGACCAATCAGAGTGTTGCGGCCTACGTTGCCGAATTGTCCAGGCGTCATCTTGTCGGGGGCCAGGAACGCCTCGGTATTGAACCAGCGCGCCAGAGTTCGCTGATCGCCGGGCAGATTCGGGTCGCCGATTACAGTCGCCCGTGAGGAGTTGGCCCCAATGCGAGCCACATCCGAGAGGACGGTAACCGTGTTGGGTGCACCACTCTGATACGTTGTTACGCCTGATATCTCCCATCCGCCGAGGGCGTTGCGCACGATCGCGTTGTGGTGTTTCTGAAAGAAGGGCAGCTCGTAAATATAATTGATGTTCAGCAGGTGCTTCCGGTGGACGGAGGACAATCCGTAATCAGGCCTTGCGTTGTAAGAATCCTGGGGCGTGCCTGAAGAACTATCCAGGGTGCGCGAAAAAGTGTAGTTTGCTGTCATCGACAGTCCACTTTGCATGCGGCGGCTGGCTGAGAGTTGCAGGCTGTTGTAGTTCGAGTTATCGCCGTGATCGAGTTCGTTGATGGCGCCATAACCCGGGTAGGGCCGAAGCGCGTTCTGGTTAATAGTGCTATTCGGCGGATTCAATCGCGTGCCGACCGGCAGTTGGTTGATATTGATCGTCCGGGCCAGGTGGCGGCCCAAATTCCCCACATACCCGGCGTCGATAATGAAGTTGCTTGTAATCTGTTGCTGTACTCCGAAGTTGTAGGATATGACACTCGAGTCCGGGATCCGTTGCGGAAGCATCGAGATCGTTGCGGGAAATGCGCGAGCAGTTCCGCCTGTGGGATTGTCAATATTGCCGTCGAAAATACTTGCATTGACGTTGAATGGAGGATTGCCGCTCGGATTAATGAGAGTATTGGTCGGCATTCGGTCATAGAAGATACCCATACCGCCCCGCACCGCCGTCCTGCCATGACCGAATGGGTCATAGGCGAAACTGAACCGGGGTCCGACATTTCCATAATTCGTGGCGAAGCCACCGACCGGAAGGCCGACAAACAACCGCTGGAGACTTGGATCACCAGCCGCGGGAACCCGGCCCTTTGCTTTCTCAGGGAAACCCGAGCCGAACAGGACAAGTCCGTTATACGGGTCGCCGGTGCCGGGGACGATGGAGCCATCGGCAGGGTTAATCTGCGGTGCTTTGGCAAGGCTATAGCGCGATGGGTCAAAGCTGGATGTGTTACCAAGCGCGTTGATAAAGGGAGGAATGAAGTTGTACCGGATCCCCAGCTCCACAGTCAGACGGCGGTTCACCTTCCAACTGTCCTGAAAATAGACATCCACCTGATTGAAACGCCCCCAGTAATCGGCATCCGCGATCGATTCCGTGTAGTTTTGGAAGTTCCCCAGGAGTACGTCGGCGATTACGTTTTTGGTGGTGTTCTTTGCCGAAGTTGAGAAGGTAACAGCGCCTTCATCGCTGAATCGGATGTTTTCATCGGTTCGGCTGCGCGTGATTTGCACGCCCATTTTCAGGGAGTGCGAGCCGATCACTTTGTTGAAATCGTCGCGCCACTGAAAGATGCTGTTGTTTTTCTTGATTCGATCGCCGGCATTGTAGCCGCTGAAGCCTGAAATAATCAGGTCGGGACCCACGCCGAACCGGTTGGCAGGGTAAATCTCGGGGAAGGTGAGTCCGAGGGTCGTGCGTCTCAAAGCTTCGTTGTGAGGATCACCCACGATGATGTCGTGACTCAAGCTGAAACTGAAGAGATTGACGGCGGTCGGGGAGAATACGTGGGATATGTTGAGCGAAGTTACATATGCAGGCCGCGGACGTCCTCCAGGCACAATGCCAAGTGAACTGCCCTGGAAACCGTCGAGTATGTCCCACTCATCGTGAACCCACCGGTAGCTAATTTGTGTTTTCGGCGAGAGGGTGTAATCGAAGCGTAGCAGGAGCTCGCGAGGGTCCACCTGGCTGCGGGCCGTTGCGGCGTAGTTTCCGCCCGGGCCCGCGAAATTGGGTTGGGGAAGCGGCAGCATCAGGCGGGGTCCGTTATAGGAGAAACGCGAAGCCGGTACCAACCGGTTCGGAAATGGCTGATTCGTAAGAGGGTCAACTGGAGCGGGCAGCGAAGAGTTGCGGAAATCTCCGCTGCGTTCCTCCGCGGTCGGCACAACGTTCAGTCTTGTTGCTCCGGTGTGAGTGTACTTCCATTCCTGGCTCACGAAAAAGAACAGCTTGTCTTTTTCCTTGTTCCATTTCTTCGGGACGAAAACCGGTCCGCCCAGGGTATAACCGAAATCGTTGAAACGGAGAGGATCCACCTGGCGGGCGAAGAATGTCCTTGCATCGAACTGATCGTTGCGAACGAACTCGAAAGCGCTGCCATGAAACTGCTGGGTTCCGCTCTTGGTAATCACATTGACCAATGCGCCGGAACGGCCGCCAAACTCGGCACTGTAACTGGAGGTTAAGATCTTAACTTCTGCAATGGAGTCCGCGCTCGGATTGATTGCAGCATTGGAATTTCCGCCGTTGTCCATGTTTTCCGCGCCGTCCACGCTGAATAGGATCGAATCGCTGCGGATTCCATTGATGCGCTGGCCTGTGGTGGACAGAGCAAGACCGAACGGATCAAGAGTCGTAGCGACTGCTCCGGGAATGAGTCTCAGTAGTTGCGAGTAGTTGCCGCCATTCAGGGCAATCTGGCTAAGCTGGCGGCTGGAGATAAGCCGGCTCACGTCCCCGGCTTCCGTCTGCACCTGTTCGGTTGCAGCGGAGACCGATACCGAGTCCGACAGAGTGCCCAGTTCCAGTTTGAAGCTGACCGTTCTTCGTGAGGCCGCGTCCAGCACCACTCCCGATTGCTCCATCTGCCGGAAGCCTTCTTTGGTTGCGCGGATGTTATATGTGCCCTCCGGCAGTTCTGCCAGGACGTAGATCCCGCTTTCGGGAGTGGTGACGGTGCGTGTCAGGCCCGTCTGGGGATTAGTGGCTGTTACGGCGCAGCCGGGCACCGCGGCGCCTGAGGCGTCAGAGACTGCGCCCGATATAGATCCGAAATTCGATTGCGCCAGCGCGTTCCCAGCCGAGAAAACGTACGCCGCGGCTAGAAGTATCTTCCCGGTTCGCAAAAGCCGATGGACAGACATGGACACCTCCGTTAGGGACGGGCGCAAGCATATCACTTTTGACACGGGCTTAGCGGCATGATAAACCTGAACCCGTGACTCAGCGCTCAGATACTCCGATCAAACATAGCCATCGAGAAAAAGGAGCCTGACGTCATGGATATTCGCCACGGTCTGATTGCGACCATAATGATCGTCTCCGCGGCGCGCGGCCAGTCCACCAACGATCCGTTTCCCGCTCCAATTCCCGCAAAGGAGGGCGTCATCGTAGTGAAGTTCGTTGACTTCGCGGCGATTCCCAACAGCGGCGACGAGGCACCGCGTATGATGCTGCTTGTCGACGAGCCAGGCACACAGCGACTGTTCGTCCATACAATGAAAGGGCCGATCTACTCGGTCAGTTACGACGGCAAGACGGTCATACAGTATCTCGATATCAACGCCCCAACCTGGGGAGTGAACGTCCAGTCGGGGAGTCACGATCGCGGGTTCCAGAGCTTTGCTTTTCACCCGCAGTTCACTGAACCAG
>JAOAPQ010000754.1 GCA_025462965.1 Bryobacterales bacterium | reverse complement strand
GAGAACCAGACCACGCCGGAGTTCCCTGCTCATGAAAGTTCGCGGCCGGACAGTATCGCGGAACGGAAGGAACTGAGCGCAGCGCTGAAGACGGCAATCAAGACATTGCCGGACCGGTATCAGAAGGTCGTGGTCCTCTATTACACGAAGGACATGACGATGAAACAAATCGGCGCGGTGATGGATATCAACGAGAGCCGGGTCTCGCAGATCCATAAAACGGCTTTAGAGAAGATGGCTGTGGTGATGCGCGCCGCCGGTATTCATTCGAGCGAAGCGTTCGTGTAGTGCCAACGCGCCCTAAGAGCTGGCGGATTGATATCATAGCTGGCAACAGCCATGACTCCCGGCCGGAATATAGTACTTTTACTTTCACTCGCGTTCGGCAGCCAGGCTTATGCCGAAACCGTTGCGGCGCAAGCTGTGACTATCCTGGAATCGCGTTGCGGGTCGTGCCACGGCGATAAGTCCGCGATGTCCGGCTTTCGGATCTCCAGCCGCGATGCAATCTTAAAGGGCGGCTCGCGCGGAGCGGCGATTCAGCCGGGTCATTCATCGGAGAGCCTGCTGTACAAGGCTGTCACGCACTCCGGTCCGCTCACCATGCCGGCCGGTCCGAAGCTCGGCAATGAAGAGATCGCCGTGCTGCGCGATTGGATCGAGACGGGCGCGCCGTGGCCTGAACACACTGCCGGGGTCAAGAAGCCGGAGTGGTGGGCTTTCCAGAAGCCCCAGCGCCCGGCTGTTCCGAACATTGCGGAAGCGCGGAACGCCATCGATGCGTTTATTCTCGCGAAACTGCAAAAAGAGCAGGTGGAACCCGCGCCGGAGGCATCGCGCCTTGCGCTATTGAGGCGGGCCACATTCGACCTGCTGGGTCTTCCGCCCACACAGGAACAAGTGGAAGGTTTTCTCAACGATGCCCGCCCGGACGCCTGGGAGCGGCTCATCGATTCCCTGCTCGCGTCTCCCCGGTATGGCGAAAAATGGGGACGCTACTGGCTGGATCTGGTCCGTTACGGCGATACATCGGGCTTCGAGCAGGACCCCTACTTGCTCGAAGCCTGGCGCTACCGCGATTGGGTGATCAAGTCTCTAAACGATGACAAGCCCTATGACCGTTTCGTCAAGGAACAGATCGCGGGCGATGAGCTTGCCCTCGAAGATCCCGACGCGCGGACAGGCACCGGATTCTATCGCGTGGGCGCAAATCGGGACATGTTGTTCAAGGTGGAAGACCAGAACCGCGTCGAGAAGCTGACCGACTACGTCGATACAACCTCATCCGTGTTCCTCGGCCTAACGGTCGCTTGCGCGCGCTGCCATGACCATAAGTTCGATGCAATCCCGCAGCGGGATTTCTACCGGATGCAGGCGATCTTCGCGCCACTTGTCTACGATCGCGTGTTCCTGGAATACAACTCGGGTCGCAATTACGATCTTGGCCAGAACGGCCGCGAATTCAAATTGCGCCAGATCGGCGATCAGATCGCACGCATTCAGGGGCCTTACCGCCGCGAACTGCGGAAGAAGAAAATCGCCGCGCTGCCGGAAGCGGATCGGGCCGTGATCGATATCAAGCCGGAGAGTCGAACTCCTGAACAGCAGGCGAAGGCTACGGAACTCGATCCGAAAGTCACGGTATCCGATGAGGAAGTTCGCGCGGCCATGTCTCAGGAAGACGCCGAACGGCTGCATGGAATCGAGAAACGGCTGGTTACGATGTTCGCCAACTACGCTCCGCCGCCGATGACCCCGAGCGTGATGGATGTGGGCCGCGAAGCGCCACGGACATTCGTCGCGCTACGCGGCAACCCCACGTCATACGGTGAAGAAGTGGGTCCCGGCTTCCTGACGGCGCTCGGCGGCGGCGACGTTCCGGAGCCGCCGCTGCACGCAGAAACAACCGGGCGGCGCAAGGCTCTGGCCGAATGGATGGCCAATCCGGATAATCCACTGTTTGCACGCGTGATGGTGAACCGGATCTGGCAGGGACATTTCGGGTCGGGGCTGGTCCGGACGCCCAGCGACTTCGGCGTGCGAGCGGGTAGGCCGGGCAACCTGGATCTGCTCGATTGGCTCGCGGTGGAATTTCCCGCGCGGAAGTGGTCCGTCAAAGAGATGCACAAGCTGATCATGACCTCCGCCGCGTACCGGCGGAGCGCGGATCCTTCGGCATCCGCGAAGGATAAGGATCCGGCCAACGAATGGTTCTCGCACATGAACAGGCGGCGGCTGCAGAGCGAAGAGATCCATGATGCGGTATTGCAAGCCACCGGCAGCCTGAACCTGAAAATGGGCGGTACGCCGGTTGTCCCGCCTCTGCAGGCGGAAGAGTTGTACGGGCTGATCGGGAAGCCGGAGAGTAATTGGGTAGTGACGCCGAATCCGGAGGAGCATGATCGCCGCAGTATCTACATGCTGCAGCGCCGTACGTTCCAGCAGCCAATGTTCGAAGCTTTCGATTCGCCGGATGGCGTGCAATCGTGCCCGCGGCGCAATGAGAGCACCACAGCACCGCAATCGCTCGCGCTGCTGAACGGCAACTTCATGATGTCTCAGGCCCGCAAAATGTCCGCCCAGGTTCAGGACATAGAAGAGGCATGGCGGCGCGTGCTGGGACGGAAACCATCCGCGGACGAACGATCGCGCGCGGAGGCTTTCATCGCGAAGCAGACCACGTTGCTGGGGTCGAAGGAAGCTGCTTTCGCGGAGCTGGATCGGGCTTTGCTGAACTTAAACGAGTTTCTGTATGTCGATTAGCCGAAGAGAACTTTTATCCCGTGCAGGTCGCGGTTTCGGCGCGCTCGCGCTGGCCGATTTACTTCAGGGTGCCGAGCGCGATCCGCGCGCCAAAGCCAAGAGCGTCATCTATCTGTTCATGCACGGCGGCGTCAGCCATGTCGATACTTTCGACCCGAAGCCGGAGCTGACCAGGCGCAGCGGGCAGCCCTTGTCCGCCGAACTCGCTAAGACCATCAAGACCAGCTTCATCCACGATCCCACGAAAGCGATCCTGCGCGGCAGCCCGTGGCAATTCAAGCCCGGCGGCAAATGCGGCACGCCCGTGTCGGATCTGTTTCCGAACGTGCGCGAGCGCATGGACGATATCACGGTGCTGCGGGGCTGCTACGGCGACGTGTTCGATCATGCGCCGGCGATCTATCTGAGGAACAGCGGATCGCAATTTCCGGGGCGGCCGTGCCTCGGTTCGTGGATCACCTACGGCCTCGGTACGGAGAATAAAAATCTGCCGGCATTTGTCGTCATGTCGGATGGCTCCACGAAGTCCGGCCCTCCGGCTTATGGGGCCGGATTTTTGCCGGCCGTGTACCAGGGCACGGTTTTTCGCGGAGGAGAGAATCCCATTCTGTACCTGCGCAATCCGGCGGGCGTTTCAGCCGAAGCGCAGCGGGGCACGCTCGATTTCATCAACACCATCGACAAGATGCGTCCCGCGACGGACAGCACGCTCGAAGCGCGCATCGAGTCCTATGAACTTGCCTGGCGCATGCAAAGCTCAGCGCCCGAAGCGGTAGATCTGGCGAAAGAGACACCCGCGACGAAAGCCCTCTACGGGCTCGATCAGCCGCGCACCGCGGATTTCGGACGCAAGTGTCTGCTGGCCCGCCGCCTGGTGGAGCGCGGTGTCCGCTTTATCCAGATCTACTCCGGCACCAACGTCGGTGACGATTGGGATGAGGCGCACAACGATCTGATGGCCTCGCATACCAGGATGGCGGGGAAAATCGACCGGCCGATCGCGGCGCTGCTCCAGGACCTGAAAGCGCATGGGCTGCTGGAATCGACGCTCGTGATCTGGGGCGGAGAGTTCGGCCGCACGCCGTTGTCGCAGGGACAGAACGGGCGCGATCATCATCCGTACGGGTTCAGTATGTGGATGGCCGGAGGCGGCGTGAAGGGCGGGCAGACGCTGGGCGGCACCGACGAGTTCGGCGTGCAGGCCGCGGACATGCGAATCGACGCGCATGACGTGAACGCCACCATTCTGCGACTCATGGGCCTGGATCACGAGAAGCTCACTTATCTCTACCAGGGCCGCGACCAGCGCCTGACGGATGTCCACGGGGAACACGAGTTCACCAAGGCGCTCGTGGGTTAAGGCGGGTTTACTTTGCAACTGCAGGCGGGGCTACCGGTGCGCGATCTGCTAACAAAACCATTTCCGTGCGCGGAAACGCAAAACGCTTCGCCTGCGCATCGATCAAATTCACCTGGCAAGTATACTTCCCGGCCGGCAGTTTCGCGAGCGGCACCTGAAACTGCACAGGCAAGGCGTTGCTGCGGTTGGGCGCCAGTTCCGAAAGATGCACGGGCGCGGATTCAAACGCCTTCTTCCCGCCACGGTAGAAAGTGAGCACGGCGTTCACATCCGGACGCTTAACCGCCGGATCGCTGCCCGGATCATAAACCTCCAGGTAAACGAAAAGGTTCTGGTCCTTGCGGAAGACGCGCGTCACGCTGGGAACCAGCTTCTGGCCGTCCTGGATCAGCGGATCCGCGGCCAGATCCTTCTTCTTCGCTCCGGCCGTTCCGATCGCACTGGTGACGGGCTGGCGCTGAGCGGCCCACACCACCGAACTAATATGCAGACCAGGCGAGGGCAACCCGAAATCGGGAACGATGAACTTAGTCTCGAAGGTCCCCATCTTGCCGCTCTGGTTTTCACGCGCAAGCAGCTTGAGCAGATATGTCCCGGGCGGAAGCGTGAAACCGGCGTCGTACTGGAGCGAGCGGCTGGTCAGCTTCTCCGCATTGGCTCCGTTCAACTTCACCTTAATGCCATCGCGCACGCTTCCGACCAGCTTGCCCTTTACGTCCCGCACCTGCCCGATAAAATCGAACTCGGTTTCCTCGTTGGCGCCTTTCTTTGCGAGCGGAATTTCAGAGCCCGGAATTTTTACCGAAACCGGCACGAAGTAAGTCGTGCGGTTCAGCCGGAAGTAATCGGTCTCCACCGCAAGCGGAAGGTCGGTCACCGGATCGCCCAACATGAGCGCTTCCTGCAATTGCTGTTCTTTATCCGACTGGGTGAACTTGCCAAAGGTCTTCGCGCCGAAATAGCCGCTCCGGTAATCGAGCTTCGCCTGGACATTGGCCGCCAGCTTAATCTGAACGCGGCGGAACTTGCCATCCTGCTTGTCATTACTGCTGTAGTAACCCAGGATGTAGTAACTTCGGACGTCGTCCTGTGCTTCCTTAATTCCGGTCGCGAGGTCATTGTCGTCGAGGAAGGCTTTGCCGCCCGTATCGGCCGCCAGCGACGTCAGGGTTTCCTGCTGATCGTTGAATCTGTTCTTGAGATCACTCTGTCCCTTGCCCGTGAACATGCCGTTGCCCTTGGACATGGCCGAACTGGCATCGCCGCCGGGCGGAAGGGCAACCAGCCCGCGAGCGTCGATGGGATAGAAAGAGACATTGGCGCGGACAGCTGCATTAATGGTGGAACGGAGTTGAGACTGGTTTTCCACGCCCTGTTTGCCGACGCCGCTCGAGAAGTAGAGGAGCGCCTTCCTTTCCGGCAATCCCGCCAGCATCTTCGCCGCGGATTCGAGCGCCGCGAGCTTGCGGTCCGTATTGAAAATGTTGAACTCGGTTTCATCGGCGGAGAACGCCGCGCCGGTGTCTTCGCCGGTGGTGTCGTCACCATTGCCGCCCTCGACGGCAAGATCGCTCGCGCGGCCGATGGGGAATCCATTGATCACTTCCATGAGGCGGTCGCGATCGTTCGTAAAATCCTGATCCACATTGAGAACCGATGCGAAGGTCATGATGCAGACCATGTCCGATGACGCCATCTTTGTGGTGAGGAAGTCGCGCGCCGCGTTTTGAGCGCGGATCTGTTCCGGGACCTGCATCGAGGTGAAATCGAAGAGCATGACCATGAGCCGCTTATCCTGATACTGCACGTGGCCAGGAGACGTGGTGGTGATCATCTGCTGGCGGCCCGCGGTTTTCACCGGCCCCGGCTTCGCTGGTGTTGCGCCGACGGCCACGGTGGCCGGAGCGGGCGCGTCGGAGCTCAGCTTCTGCAATTCGAAGACGGAGATCGGCTGGGCCTTGCCGTCTTCCAGCAGCGTGAAGTCCTCCTTCTTCAGGTTCTGAATCTCCTTGCCGGATTTGTCCCGGACCGTGACGTCGAAGATCACGAGATTGCTGGAGGACTTGAAGACGGGATCCGCCTGCTGGGCCGCGAGCGAAGAAACGGCCAGAACGATCGCGAGGGGCAGAGCAAGAATTCGCATGATTAGAACCGTAGACGTACCGTGGCCGTGATTACGCGCATTCCCGCTGCGGTAAGGGGCAAGCCGTAGTTGGTGGCCCCGACAACCGTATTAAAGCTGCTGATATTGACGCTGTTGGTTACATTGTTGCTTTCTATCCGGAACTCGAGGCGTTTACGGTCATCGCGCAACCGGAAGGAACGGCCGAAACTCACATTAGCGGTAAGAGTGGTCGGGCCGATGATTGTATTGCGGCCCGCGTTGCCGTAGGTGCCGGGCGCGGGATATGTGAATGCCGCCAAGTTGAAGAATCCCGAACCGGTGTAAAGAGGAAGACCGGTGGCTTCCGCGCGGCCGCTGCCAACAGATCCGGAACCGGCGATATTCGCCTGGTTGCCGAGCACTTGCGCGGTGAAGGGCGAGCCGGTGGAGAGGGTGACGCCGCCCGAAAGCTGCCAGTCTTTGAGCAACATTTCGCGCCAACCGCCCGGCCGGTACGAACCCTGCTCGCCCACCGGGGACGTAAAGATGAAGTTGGTGTTCAACACGTGCGTGTGATTAAAACCGGAAACCGCGCGTTCGGCGCTCAGATCGTTGAAGTTCTGCGCGACCGTCGCACCGCCCGCGCCGCCGATGCTTGAAGCGTCGTCGATCGATTTCGAAAACGTGTAGAACAGGTTCAACGAAGTGCCTCGGGAGAACCGCCGGGTAACGCGCGCCTGCAAGCCGTGATAGATGGAGTTCCCTTGCGAAGTCTCGAAAAGGAACTGCGTGGCGTTCTTGATTTGCGAGTTCTGTTGACCGGTCAGGTACGAGCCAGCGAGCGAACGGTTCGGCTGCTCCTGGATATCGAGTCGCGTGCCTTTGATGCCGGTATACGAGAGCTCCAGCTGAAACTGGCGCGGAAGCGTTTGCTGGATGCTGGCAGTCCACGTTTGAACGTACGGCATCCGGTAATTCTTGTCGATTGCGTACGTATTCGTGATGGATTGCGAGGGCGCGGTGGCGAAACCGTTCTGGATTGTGATCGGGTCCGCGGTGCTGGTCACCAGATTGGCCGATGTCGCGAACGGAGGCTGGGCAGCCATGCGCGAAGGGAACTGCGCGTAGACGGAGCCGTTATAGAAGATGCTGTAACCGGCGCGGGTCACAGTATTCTTACGAGGCTTCCATGCCACGCCCACGCGCGGCGAGAAGTTCGCTTTCTGAGAGTTGATGAGACCATCGGTAAACGCACCCGAGTAGGGACCGGTCTGACCGGGCAATACCACGGAAACCGCTGTGAACCCGGGCGCGACATCGAGATTCGCCAAATGGCCGTACTTCTCGGTGTAGGGCGTGAAGTATTCCCACCGCAGGCCAAGCATGAGGGTAAGGCTGGACCGCACGCGGATATCGTCCGTAACGAACGCGTCGTAGGCGGACCCGCCGAAGTAGTTCGCCGTGTCTCCGAAACGGATGGAGCTCGATTGCGGCAGGCCGAGCAGGTAATCGGCAAAATCGTAGCCGGTGTTGGGGACGGGCTGGCCGTTGATGAACTGGCTGGTCAGCAGGCCGCTGAAGGAGTAACTGCCCCGCCCGTTCGAATCGGTGACCGGGTTGTTTTGCCGGCGGGAGATATCGCCGCCAAACTTGAACGTCTCGCGTCCACGAACATACGTAACCGTGTTGTTGATCGCCGCGGTCTGAGTGCGTCCCACTGTGGTGCTGGCGTCGTTCAGGCCGCCGAAGTTCGTGAAGGAAAGGTTCGGCGGTCCGAAGTTCCGGGGATCGGACGAAGTTCCGTTGATTCCGACCAGCGCCGCTACGTTCGCTCCATAAGCGAAGAACGGGAGCGTCTCGTTGCGGTTACGGCTGAACGTGAAATGCAGGCTATCGATGACGGTCTTGTTGAACGTGTGGGTAAGGCCGACGCTCGCGCTTATGCCGCTGCCGCTCGTGCTGTCCGTGTAACCGAAAAGTTGGGCGTTGCTGGCATCGCGAAGCTGCATGTTGAAGTTAACGTCCATCTGGTCCTTCTGGGTGACGGGCCGGTTCAAGCGCAGGTTCAGATTCTCGGTGTTGTTCGGAACGGAGCGGAGGATCTGGTAGTTGTTCAGGATCCCCGGCTGATTTGGCAGCGGGATATAAGAGAGCAGCTTGACGGCGGTCGGGTCGAAGCGCGAAGCGGGGATCACGTTGTTGGGAAACGGCTTGCCGGTGGTGGGATCGAAGATGGTGACATTTCCGAATGAAGTGGCCGCTTGCGAGAAATCGCCCGCGCGCTCGAGCGGAGTGGGCAGCGTGTTGACGCCTTCATACGGCTGGCGGCTGCGCGTACCCGTGTAATTCAGGAAGAAAAAGGTTTTGCTGTCGTGGATCAGGTGCGGAAAATTCAGCGCGCCGCCGGCGCTCAGGCCGAAGCGGGCAGAGCCGTAAGCGGGCTGGAGGATCTGTTCGCCGTTGATGGAATAAGGGCTGGCGTTTACAGCGGAATTGCCGATCGTGAAGAACGCCGAGCCGTGGATACCATCGCGTCCGCGTCGAGCGCGGTTGCCGAATGCCGGGGAGTTGGCCGCGCGCGGGCCGCGGTCGCCACGTCCGCCGCGTCCGCCACCTCCACCACCGCCGAAACCGCCGCCGCCGAAGCCGCCGCCACGAAATCCGCCGCCACCAGGGCCACCGCCGCCTCCGGGACCACCGCCTCCGGGACTGCCACCGGGCACCAGGGCTGCCGCGGCGGGGCCGCCGAAGCCGCCTCCGAAACCGGGGTTGTTAGGATCGAAGCCTCCTGGACCGCCGCCCGGACCACCGGCGTCCGGCCGCGCCTGTGCCAAGCCTTGGCTTAAACTGCCGTTCACCAGGAAGGCTTCGTTCGAATCGCCGGTCGCGGTCGCGGCAGCGGGAGCAGCCTCGGCCGACGTGCTTTCCTCCATTGCGGCAAGCTGCGCAGCCGCGCTGTTCGAGTTCAATGTGATGTTCTGAAATCCGCCCGGACTGCCTTGGCGACCTCCGGCCCCCGGGGGCGTAGGCGCAGGACGCGGTTGGATCCGGAGCTGTAGATTCCACTCCTTGGGAGCGGAGCCGGCCGCCACCTTCACCGCCTGATGAGAGGTAGAGAAGCCGAACATCTCAACAGTCGTGTCCCAATCGCCGGGCGCAAGATCCTTGAATTGGTAGCGGCCATCCTCGCCCGTAATCGTCGCGACGGTCTTTCCGTCCGATACGGCGGTAACGGTCGCCCCAGGGAGGGGCTGGCCACCAGAGCGAACTATGCCCTGCTGGGCGGACGCGGTCCCGGCAAGAGTCAGTACGAGCAGCAACGTTCGAGAGACGGGCATATTCGAGGATTCGGGAAGGCTTGGCGCCTATTGCTTCTTAGCTGTGAATTTCTGGGATTGCTCGGCTCCTT
>JAOAPQ010000735.1 GCA_025462965.1 Bryobacterales bacterium | reverse complement strand
CAGACGGCAGCCCGGCACGCGAGCAGATCCGCATCGCGAGCTCCTCATCCTGCAGGAAAGGAGTCAGGCTGAATATGGCGTCCGCACGCAGCGCCGTAAGCTTCTTCTCCACCTCCGGCGCATTCGTATCAGTCCACATGAGCTCCGCTTCTTTCAGATGAAGAGAGCGGACGGTGGCGGGAAAGCTCACGATTGCGCCCCGCACCGCATTGCGCAACCTGCGCCGCACACGCGCCCGGAATGGCCGGTCCAGGTTGGCGCGTCGTTCGCGAATCGGTGTTGAAGGGCTGGCAAGCTTTTTCTGGTGCCATACATTCAGCAGGCTCCGGGTCCGCTCATAATCGGTCCCCCAGGTCGACTTGGCCATCGAATGGACTTCCGCCTTTTCGCGCAGTTCCTTCTCCAGCTCAGGATCCTGCCAACCCAGCAGAACCACCGGCTCGCAGAACGAGCTAATCTGATCCAGTAATCCGGTACGCAACAAATAGCGCACCGAAAACTGCAGGCTAATCGGAATGAGAAGTCGAGGCTTGGACATGGTCATAACGAGCTTTGTCGTTACATGACTTGCTTTTTGGTCAGTGACGTCATTCCGTCCAGAACAGGCACACCGTTTCGGGCCGAGGCCATTGATCGGTCGGCCGGCACAGCGGCCCACTCCACTGGCGGTGAAAGCACCCCCGGTGCGGATTCCGGGTTGTAATTCGAAGTAAATGAGAGCATCTGCTTATCCGAAACGTATCGCCCCTTCAGGTTGACGCCGTCGTAAATGCATTTCGTGTGGAACGAGTAAATCCCCGGCGTGACCCATAGCGGAGGCAGGCTGACCGAAACTCGGTATGTGCCAGGCCCCCGGATCGCCTTCAGTTCGCGCTGGTTCTCAACCAGATGCAGCACCTGCGTGCCCTGCGAGTTTTCAATGATCAGGAACAGGCGAAAGCCGGATATCGAGGCTCGAATCGCCAGATCAAACTCAAAGCGGACAGGTGAAGCGGTCGAAAGAACCGGAGATGTCTCTCCGTTCACGCGCATACCCAGCACAGCAACCTCTCCGGTGCGGTTCTCCAGTTCGGCCGATCCCGAGGCGTCGTGGTACATCGCGATGCCTTCCTGCAGGCTGCCGGCGCAGCGCAGCCTTCCGGATTCCAGATAAATACAGCGGTTGCACAGAGATTGTACGGCCGGCATGTTGTGGCTGACGAACAGCACCGTGCGTCCCTGCTTGGCGACGCTTCCCATCTTTCCCAGGCACTTCTTCTGGAATTCGGCGTCTCCAACCGCCAGAACCTCATCCACGAGCAGGATTTCAGGGTCCAGGTGGGCTGCGACGGAGAAAGCCAGGCGCATGAACATCCCTGTCGAGTAGTGCTTCACCGCTGTATAGAGGAAGCGTTCAATCTCCGCGAAGTCTACGATCTCGTCAAACTTGCGTTCGATTTCCGAATGCCGCATCCCCAGAATCGCGCCATTCAGATAAATATTTTCCCTGCCCGTCAACTCGGGATGAAATCCAGTGCCTACCTCCAGCAGGGAACCAACCCGGCCGTGTATTTCGGCGAACCCTTTGCTCGGGCGCGTGATCCTCGAGAGGATCTTCAGGAGCGTGCTCTTACCGGCGCCGTTGCGTCCGATGACGCCTACGACTTCTCCCTGCTTGATCTCAAATCCGACATCGCGCAGAGCCCAAAACGCTTCCTTGCCTTTAGCGGTTCTTTGTCTAGGGCGTAAGACCCGGACCAGACTATCGCGAAGCGTAGGAAACTTTCGTTGTCTCTCACCAATGCGGTACTGCTTGGATAGGCCATCTACTAAGATCGCGGTATGCGGCATATTTGATTCACCTGGCGATCAGGCGAGCTGCTCCCACCGGATCAGCTGGTCGGCACCAATATCTGTTGCCGCCACCCTCGCAATTACACGGTCCAGGTGCTTCGCCTCAATACCGGTGCCGGGGCGCTTGGTCCACACCATGGACTCGGAAATGGTAGTTCCCTTCGGAATGGGACACAGCGAAACGACGCTGCGGTGAGCCCAGGCGCGAATTGGCTTCTCCAAAGCGTGCACCGTCTTTTGAGCTCCCAAGGCTTCCTCCACGCGCCGCACACCCTTAACCAGTTCATAAAGCTCATACGGCTCGATCGAGACCGCCTGGTCAGGCCCGGGCTGCCGCCGGTCGAGGATCAAATGCTTCTCGATCAGCTTTGCGCCCAGCGCCACCGCCCCGATGCATGTGTAGATATCGGGAGTATGGTCTGAATGGCCCACGATCACGTCATAGCGCGTAGCGAGTTTCTCTATTACCCCAAGATTCACGTCGGCATGGCGCGCCGGATATTCCGACACGCAGTTCATGAGCGCGATCTGCGTGTTGATGCCCCGGACACAGTTCACCGTCTCATCGATCTCTGCCCATTCAGCCATGCCCGTGGACAAGATCATCGGCTTGCCGAACGAGGCAATCACCTTCAGTGTTGGTAAATCGGTAAGTTCTCCCGATCCGATCTTGAAAGCGCCGAGCCCCATGGAATGGAGCTCTTCGGCCGCCTTCCGGCTGAACGGCGTGCACAAGTAGATAATCCCTAAGGCACGGCAATATTCGAGCAGTTCATAGTGATGCTCCAGCTTCAGTGCGTACCGCTGCAGGAATTCGAAGAGGGGGATGTTGAAATTGCCCGACATGGGAACGCCATCGCGCAACATCTCTTCGTCGGGAAGGTGGTGTTGGAATTTGATGGCATCGGCGCCGGCCGCTTTCGCCTGGCGCACCATCTCCTTCGCTGTTTCCATGCTGCCGAGGTGATTGTCGCAAGCCTCCGCAATAATGAAGCAAGGTGCGTCAGGGCCTATCGTCCGGCGTTCTATAGTGATCGGTTTGGGCATATTGTCTTCCGAATTTCAGGCTTAAATACGTTCCATTCGCGCTGCGGCTGTTCTCAAATCGTCGGGACTATCGATATCCAGGAAGTCTTCCCATCGGGTGATCAAGGGAATGGTCTTCCGGCCGTATAGACTGTGCCGCGCGAGGACGGAGCGAATGCGGAATGCGTACACCAATCCGTTTTGAACGTATACACTCGATTGCTTGCCTCTTAGACGGCGGCTGTCGAGAGTCCTATATGGCAGGTAGGGTCGCAGCAGACCGCCGGAGACGGTCAATAGCTCTTCGGGATTGAGCACGTGGGGAACCTCGCAAACCGACATCACGCAATCGGCATCCGAACCCGCGAGCAGCTCGAGCGCACGGTCAATGTGATGGCCCTTGCGCAGCGGGGCGGTCGGCTCGAGAAGCACTCCGAATTCCGGCGCCGGATCCAAATTCTCAACCGACCACGCCAGCGCGTGCTCCAGCACGGCCAGAGTCGGCGTATCGTCTTCGGAAAGGTGGCGCGGGCGCATCCATGGAACTTCCACGCCTGATTTCCGCGCCGCCTCGGCGATCTCGGCATCGTCCGTCGAAACCAGGATGCGCGAGATCCGGCTGGATTCTTTGGCGGCCTGTATCGACCACTCCAGCAGCGAACGGCCGGCTACCACGGCCAGGTTCTTACGGTTAATGCGTTTGGAGCCGCCGCGGGCAGGGATGAGTGCGATGACCTCGGCGCTTGTGGAGGCGGGTTCCGACGGGCGGAGCGTCAGCGCCGGTTCCTGGTTGTTGATCACCACTTCACGGATGCGGCCTTCGGCATCTACTATGGGGATCGCCATTACGGCCAGGCGTTTAAAGATTTCGGCCGCATCGTCAGCGCTGGTTGCCGTCACCGGATCCATATTCATCACCCGATCGATCGGCGCGACCAGCAAGGTGCCTTCAAGCAGGCACCGCCTCACATCTCCGTCACTCAACACCCCCACCAGGCGACCGTCTTCGTTGCACGCGAAGAGTATGCCCAGCCTGTTGCGTGTCATACGTTGCATGGCCGTGCGCAGGTTTTCCGAAGGGTGAATGAGAATGTCGCTGAGTTCCAGGATCATATTGAAAGTGGTCTATCACTCAAGAAACGCAAGGATCTAATAAGTCAGCTCTTTGCGGAGCAACCGGTCGTTGATCTCGATTCCTTTGAGAACGGCGACAATCTTCTCCGAAGCATTACCTTCCCCGTAGGGATTCACCGCAGACTTTGCCTGGGCTGCGAACTCCGGGCTGGTGGCCTTGCGTAATGCCGCCAGGATCTCCGACCTGGCGTATCCCACGTTGATGACATTGCAGCTCTGCGGACGGCCGATTTGCCTGCGGCCGATGTTTACCGCGGGGCGGCCGAAGCTTGGTGCTTCCATGATTCCGCTGCTCGAATTGCCGACGATCACGGAGGCCATCCGCATGAGTCCCAGATAATCCTGGCGCGGAAGGTTGCGGACCAGACGTACCTTCGGCCGTTTCAACTTCGCCAGCTGACCCCGGATCTGTTCACTTCCCGCGTCGCCGTTCGGATAGACGAGGATCGTCGGCCAGTTGAGCTCGAGGAGCGCGCTGATGGTCTCGGATACCTGCTCGCCCGCAGCGTCCTCCTCTTCGGTCACCGGATGCTGGACGGTCAGGACGAGCCTTTCTTCCTCAGCCAGGCGGTACCGCTCACGGAGTTCCTTTTCCGGTGTAACTGCCCCCTGGACCAGTTCGTCCACCAGGGGCGCGCCGGTCATGAAAATGCGAAATTCCTGCTCTCCCAGCGCCCGCACGCGTTGCGCGAACTCCTCGTTTGCGGCGAAATGCATATGTGCCAGTTTGGTGATCGCATGGCGCACCACCCCATCCACATTGCCGGAGAGTTCGCCTGCCTGGATGTGCGCCACCGGAATACCTAAATGCAAACCGGCCACGGCACCCATCAACTGCTCTCCGCGATCGCCCGCCAGCAGAATGATGTCCGGCCGCATGCGTTGCAGCGTCGTGGGCAATTCCAACAGGAGCACGGCCAGAGACTTGGTCATGGTCTGCGCCATGTAACCGTCGAAAGTCATATAGATGCGTTCATCTACATGGAAGCCGTCCTGTTCGATCTCGCGCACGCTCGTGCCAAACGCCGGCAACAGATGCATGTTGGTAGCGATGAGCCGGTAGTCGAGTGCCGGATCCCGGTCGATGAGCTTGAGGATAGGACGAATATAGCCCCACTCTCCGCGGGAGCCCGTGAGTACTGCAATTGTTCTCATTGGATTTGGAGAAGACCTGGTAAG
>JAOAPQ010000713.1 GCA_025462965.1 Bryobacterales bacterium | reverse complement strand
AATGTCTTGATTGCCGTCTTCAGCGCTGCGCTCAGTTCCTTCCGTTCCGCGATACTGTCCGGCCGCGAACTTTCATGAGCAGGGAACTCCGGCGTGGTCTGGTTCTCGTCTTCCTGCGGCCTCGTCGATGCGGAAAGCAGGCCGATCATCCGCAGTTCCAACGCCATCTGCCGCCAGCGTTCCAGATCCACGCCCATTTTGTCCGCAATCTCGGTTTCGGTAGGCTGCCTCTCGAGCAGCGTCGCAAGCTCGCGCGTTACCAACTCCAGTTGCTTGTGCCGCTTCCGCAAATCCCGCGTCGCCCAGTCGAGTTGACGCAGGCTGTCCAGGATAGAGCCCTTGATCCGATGTTTCGCGTAACTCTGGAACGCAACTTCTTTCCGGGAATCGTATTTCGAGGCCGCATCGAACAAACCCAGCACGCCGGCATGGATCAGGTCGTCGAGATCCACATGCACGGGAATGCTCTCATGCACGCGTAAAGCAATCGCACGGACGAGCGATAAATGATCGAGGACCATCTGGTCCCTCGGGGTGATTTCCTTCGTTTCAAGCGATGTGAACTCGGCAACCATGCCGGACAGAAATGCACCCTCTTAGCCGTTACGGCAAAATCTTGCCGCGAGACGGCAAAATTCCGTCTAACTGTATGAAGGAGAACAATCTAAAGAAGGAGGTGGGAGGAGGAAGTGGATCTTTCGTACTAGGCAGACTTACTTAGATGTTTCAAAAGCGATTTCATTTCGGAACGCGATGTTTCGTTCCGGTATCGTCCCGCCAAATGTCAGTCTCGAACGAAGCCCGCCTGTTGCGAACCCGGTTGCGAGCCTGCGATCGCCCGTAGCTGTGTCCAATCACGCAGCCATAGGCCGTTGCGCTCTTTGGCGTTTGCGGCTATCGCGGAACGGGACGAGAAGCAAGTTCTTCACCCGTTTGAATCTTGCGCACTCCGGGCAGTTTGCATGACACCCGTGGTCGGTATGGGCCACAAGGGAGTCGAGCTGCTCGAAAATTACATCTACCAGCGGAGCGGGCTCAATGTAACACCGGCTGCGGCTGGCTGGCGCCGCGACCCTGGCTTCAGATATCAATGTTGGTTCGGTCATCGCGTTGTATCCTCTTATCTTGATTGTGGGACCAGGCGCGTCTGCGAACAACCCTGAATGGAGTCTTTATGTCTACCATTTCGTGGCGCCTCGGGGCTCTTTTTACATGAGATTCATGGATAAACCGATGCAACCGAAAGCCTAAAAAGGGCGCTGCGGTCACTCTTTCGAGTGAACTAGGGTTCGATGATTCCGCGCCTCAGTCCGATCATGGCGGCATGTGTTCGGTCGTTGGCGCTCAGTTTGGCGAGAATGTTCCTGACCCGGCCCTTCACGGTTTCCTCCGTGATCGAGAGCTGAGCGGCGATCTCTTTATTGGCATTCCCGCCCGCAATGAGCCGCAGAACATCGATTTCCCCTGAGTTCAGGGCGTCATCGGTGGTATGTTCGGCAAGTTGGTAGGAGATCTCCGGCGAAAGGGCCTTTTTCCCGGCATGGACCGCGCGGATCGTCTCCAGGAGTTCCTTATGCAGCAGATTTTTTAACAGGTAAGCCTGAGCGCCGGCTCTGAGTGCGCGTAGAGCTTGTGCATCTCCGGTGTAGGTGGTCAGGACGATGATTCGTGCGTCGGGAAATTCGCCGCGAATAGCGGTCGTCGCATCGAGACCGTTCATTTCCGGCATCTGCAAGTCCATCAGGGTTACGTCCGGACGGTGCGCACGAAACTGCGCTATAGCTTCCCGCCCGTTGGAGGCTTCCGCGACTACACTCATGTCGGATTGATCAGAGACAAGCCCGGCGATCCCTTCGCGGAACAGGGGATGGTCGTCGACCGCCAGAATCCGAATCCGGCCGGGCTCGGCACTCATGAGTTTCATCTCCGTCCGGCGCGCCCGGGCGTGTTCGTCCCTGGCGAGCCGATACAAGTCCTGTGGCATGCCTTCCACCACCAAACGGAACGGCGTCGAATCCTCACCGGCACAATCGGTTCTCTTGTTTACTGCGAGCTCTTCACTCAGGACAGTGACCGCCTGCGCCAGATCGTTGCTGATGGCTGGGCAGGAACGCAACTCCTTTATAGCATCTTTATAGTATCCCGGCCCTCTTCGCTCGACACCATGATTGCAACGATCGCGCGAAGACATTGGTGTTCAGGAAGTCGTTGCGGAACTTACCTTTCGGATCGTACTTTTTCGCCAGTTCGATCAAATCGCCCAGCTTCTCATATCTAGATTGCAGCTCCGCCGGCGGTAACGTAAACAGCTTGCCCCAGTGGGGGCGGGCCTGAAACGGGGAGAGTTCCTTTTCAATCACGGGAAGCAGGCGCCTGACCGCCGGCCAGTCCTGTTTCCAGGTGAAGTGGATCGCTACGCTTGGCTGCCGGTAGCATGTGCTCATCCACAGGTCATCGGCCGCGACAGTGCGGATCTCCGAGATCAGCAGGTGCGGAGTCACCTGGTCGCGCAGGCGCTCCACCGCCAGAATCGCGTCGACTGCGTTGCGCCGAGGCACCAGGTATTCCGACTGGAGTTCTTTCCCGGCGCTAGGAGTGAAGCCCATGCGGAAATGGGGCAGCCGCTCGTACCAGGGCCCCGGCACTCCCATCTGCTCGGTACAGTTCTCGGCCGAAAGCTCGGTGATCGGGTGAAGGTTTCGAGTCGCGAGCGTCGCGCCGAAGAATTCCCGCGCCGCCGTGAACGCCGGCCCGTCTCCCACACGGCTCTTGATCCAGACTTCGTTGAACCGCTGTTTCTGCCAGTCGGTGAACAGACTCACACTATAGGCGCTCGCCTGAATATCGTCGAAGTGGTCCTTCATCTGAGCGAGCGGCAGGTTCTCGTATACGTACTGCCGCACTGTGTAGGTGGGCTGAATATCGAGGGTGATGCGGGTGATCACACCGAGAGCACCCAGCCCGACCACGGCTCCCCGGAAGATTTCGCCGTCGGACTTGCGAGAGAGTTTCACCAGGTCGCCTCCCGCCGTGACAATTTCAAGGCCGGATACCGCAGTGGCGAGGTTGCCGTTCTTCTCACCCGAGCCGTGCGTGGCGGTGCTGCAGGCCCCGGCAACCGAGATGTGCGGCAGCGAGGCCAGGTTATGGAGCGCGAAGCCCTTGCTCTCGAGGTACGGGCAGA
>JAOAPQ010000698.1 GCA_025462965.1 Bryobacterales bacterium | reverse complement strand
GCGAGCCACATCGAAAAGCCGTAGGGGTTGTGATCGCGGCCGTTGACGCCGCCATCGTTGGCGCCCTTTTCGGGGAGCTCGACGGTGGGAGTGCGGCCGAATTCCCCGCCCCAAATCACCAGCGTGTCATCCAGAAGCCCGCGCTGTTTTAGATCGCGAAGCAACGCCGCGATGGGCTTGTCGCACTCGCCCGCCAGACGGCGGTGCTCCTCTTCGATTTTGTTGTGGCTGTCCCACGGCTGGCCCTGGCCGTGCCAGACCTGCACGAAGCGTACGCCGCGCTCGACCAGGCGGCGAGCGATCAGCATCTGGCGGCCCTGCAGGCTGTCGCCATAGGCAGTGCGAATGCTTTCGGGCTCCTTGCTCAAATCAAAAACGTCCGCGGCTTCCATCTGCATGCGATAGGCGAGCTCGAAAGATTGCACACGCGATTCCATCAGCTCGTCTTCTTCGCGTCCCTGCTTGTAGCGGGCGTTGAGTTTCGCGAGCAGCGAGAGCTGGCCGCGCTGGTCGTCGAGCGTGATGGTGGGGTTGTGGATATGCTCGATGAGCTTATCGATCTGCGTTTCCTGCGTATCGATGCGGGTGCCCTGAAACGCGCCCGGAAGGAAGGCGGAACGCCAGTTGTGCGAGCCTTCGGTCGGCATGCCCTGCGGGCAGAGGACGACGAAGCCGGGAAGATTCTGGTTCTCCGAGCCGAGCCCGTACGTGGTCCACGCGCCGAAACTCGGGCGCGCCTGGCGCACGTCGCCGCAGTTCATCATCATGAGGGACGGCTCGTGGTTGGGGATGTCGGTGCACATGGAGCGCACGACGCAGATATCGTCGATGCAGCTTCCGATCTCGGGGAAGATCTCGCTGACTTCGATTCCGCTCTTGCCGAAGCGCTTGAACTGGAAGGGCGAGGGATACGCCGTGCCGGTGCGGCGCTCGGTCTGGAACTTGAACGGGAGTTCTTTGCCGGCGTATTTCGCGAGCGCGGGTTTGGGATCGAACGTGTCGACCTGTGAGGGGCCGCCGTTCATGAAGAGGTGGATGACGCGTTTGGCTTTGGCGGGGAGCGGCGGGAGTTTGGGCGCGAGCGGATTGTTGAAGCCGCCTCCGCCTCCGATGGTGGCGGCGCCGGCATTGTTCGCGACGAGCGCGCCCAACGCGAGCGAGCCCAGGCCCATCCCGGTTCGCTGAAGCATTTCTCTGCGGCTGAGTTTATTCATGGCGTTCTCCGTCAATCGATAAAGGCGAACTCATTGGTTTCGAGCAGAACCTGCGCGAACTTCTCCCACGCTGTGAGGGTGAGCGGCGCGGGCACGCGGAAATCTTTGGCGGAGTTCCAGACGTGCTCCTGCATAGTGATTTCCGGGACCCAGGTGAAGATTTCGTTTGTGGGCTCGCCGGGGAAGTCCACGATGAAATCGATGCGGTCACCCGCGTGGACGGCGATCGACGAGAGGGCGAGGTCTTCTTTCTTGTCCGTGATGATTTTCTCGGCCAGCTTGCCTTGGCTGCTATGCACGATGCGGGCGCGGACAGTGTAGGCGGCTTCGTCCTTCGCCTTCTTGTTCGAGAGCGTGCCTTTGATATCGATGGTCCCATCGAGAGGGGCCGTCCAGCGGCGGGTGACGGCGTGTTGCGGGTCATCGCCGGGTGTTCCGCCCTTGGCCGAGAGATTGGCGCTGCCGACTGTCGGGTGCGGCAGAAGAGACTCGGGCTGCCAACTATCTTCGACGAAGTAGCGGAAAGGCTCGAAGGACACGGCTCCGGTGGTTTCGTTGAAAGAGCCCATGCCGTATTCCCAGGGCGAAGCAGGCGGCGACGCGGGAGCCGGCGGTGCGGGTTGCGCGATGTAGGCGAGCGCAAGTTGGATCTCGTCGGGCGTCGCGGCACGGCCGAGGACGGCGCGGTAGAGTTTCGCAACGCGGGAGCGGTCGTCGCGGGCGGCGGCGATTTCAGGGCGCTGCATCAGGTGTCTGGCTTCCTCGGCGATGAAGGGGCTGTTCATGAGGAAGAGAGCCTGCTGCGGGACTGTGGTCTGATAACGCTGCGGACTGTGCGATTCGGGGTTGGCGAAATCGAAGGTGTTCATCTCGCCGGGCAAACGGCCGCGCTCCACATAGGCGTAGACGGTGCGGCGAGGAATAGTGGGATTGGCGGTGAGCGAATAAGGAAGGCCGCAGGCAGTAGGATCGAGTTGGCCGGCGACGGACAGGATTCCATCGCGCAGGGATTCGTAATCAAGGCGCTGGCGGTTCATGCGCCAGATGAGCTTGTTCTCGGGATCCTTCGCGTGCGCATCCGCGCGATCTTCGCTCGATTGCTGGTAGGCACTCGAAAGCATGATCCACTTGTGCAGCTTCTTTAGCGACCAGCCTTCATCCATGAAACGTTTGGAGAGGTAATCGAGGAGCTCGGGGTGTGTGGGCGGGTCGCCGCGCAGGCCGAAATCGCTGGGGCTTGTGACCAGGCCGCGGCCGAAGTGCCACTGCCAAACCCGATTGACAATGACGCGCGCGGTGAGCGGATTCTGATCGCTCACGATGGCGTTAGCCAGATCCAGGCGCCCGCTGCCGTGCTCGAAACGCTTCTGTTCTTTCGAGAGCACGGTGAGGAACTGGGGCGGCGCTTCCACGCCGAGGTTGTTCGGGTTGCCTCGGAGGAAAACGTGCGCGGTGATGGGGTGCGGCGAATCTTCGAGAGCCATGGCACGGGGCGGCAGGCCGCGGTAGGCGAATTCAGCCTGCCAGGAGCGCACGGCTGTTTCGAGTGCGCGCTCGAGATTGGCGTCGCCGCCGGGTCCGCGGATCTCATCGAAATCGGCGAGGTCGATGTTGGTCGGCGTATTCTCGCCGCGCAGGACCAGACGGATCGCTTCGGCGCCCGGATCCTGTTGCGGGGCATTGGCGTCGAAGCGGGCCAGCAGTTCGCCGTAGACCTGCGCGACATCGTCCATCGATTTGGGCGGCATCGCCTGGAGCGCTTTCACATCTTCCGGATTGCCCGTGGGCGCGGCTGCGAGATTCGCGGCGAGCGCGTGCCAGGAGTCGAAGAC